>JAVEVM010000081.1:0-8449 GCA_034005055.1 Desulforhabdus sp.
AACCAGCTCTTCGCTCTCAATAACGCATGGCCCTCCGATCACGAAAAAGCGACTCTTGCCAATGGACTGGTCCAGAACAGTAAAGTCCGCCACTATGCCGTTTTCCTTCAGCAAATGCATTCCTTTGCCGCGAATTTCTCCGGGTCCTTCAGACGGGCCTGTTCCAGAGAGCTCTTCACGAAAGCCCTGAAAATCGGGTGAGGCTCCATTGGACGCGATTTGAATTCCGGATGAAATTGGCATCCGAGAAACCATGGATGGTCGGGAAGCTCTATTATCTCGGCCAGTTTTTGATCGGGGGAAAGACCCGTAAATCTAAACCCGTGCTTTGCCAGAATGTCCCTGTACTCATTGTTGAATTCATAACGGTGACGATGCCTCTCGGAAACTTCCTGGCATTGGTATGCCTCATGAGCGAGACTCCCCGGCTCAAGCACGCAGGGATAAGCACCAAGACGCATGGTGCCGCCGTAATCGGAAGTTTCATCGCGCCGAATAGCGCGGTTATTCTTGTAATCGAACCATTCCCGCATGAGGTAGATCACCGGGTGTGGAGTGTGCTTGTCAAACTCCATGCTGTGGGCTTTTTCAAGTCCGACAATGTTTCTGGCGAACTCCACTGTGGCCAATTGCATTCCAAGACAAATGCCGAAAAAAGGGATCTTATTTTCTCGGGCGTAGCGAATCGCTTTAATTTTCCCCTCAATGCCCCGTTCGCCGAACCCGCCCGGTACCAAAATTCCGTCAGCCGATTCGATAAGAGCTTCTCCACCCTCTTTTTCAACGTTTTCAGAATCGACGTAGTCGAGAACGACTCGCGCATTGTGTGCCGCACCGGCATGCACCAGGGCCTCATTGAGGCTCTTATAGGACTCCTTTAAATCGATGTACTTACCGACAATGGCGATATTGACATCGTAGACCGGATGCTTCATTTGTTCAACCAGTTTTGCCCATTGGTCCAAAACAGGTCCGCGTGTCCAGATATTGAGAAGACGAACAATCTTTTCATCCAGCCCTTCCTGATGAAACAGAAGCGGTACTTCGTAAATGCATTCGACGTCCTTGGCAGTTATGACGGCGTCGGGTTCCACATTGCAGAAATGAGCGATCTTGGCTTTGATCTCCGGCGACAAAAATTGCTCGGTCCGGCAAAGCAGAATATCAGGTTGAATGCCAATGCCCCTTAGCTCTTTGACGCTGTGCTGAGTCGGCTTGGTTTTGACCTCGCCTGCAGCTTTCATAAAGGGCACCAGCGTCACATGTATATAAAGCACATTCTCCCTGCCGACGTCGCTTCTAAACTGCCGAATAGCTTCCAGGAACGGCAAGCTTTCGATATCGCCTACCGTGCCCCCGATTTCCACTATAACCAGATCGACTTCGTCGACAGCACCTCGGATGCACGACTTGATTTCATCAGTGACATGAGGAATAACCTGCACCGTACCGCCCAGGTAATCTCCCCTACGCTCCTTCTTGATGACCGAATAGTAGATACCTCCGGATGTGTAGTTGTTCCTTTTGGTCATTCGAGCGTGGGTGAATCTTTCATAATGCCCCAGATCCAGATCCGTTTCGGCCCCATCATCGGTCACGTATACTTCCCCGTGCTGAAAAGGATTCATGGTACCGGGATCGACGTTAATGTAAGGATCGAGCTTCTGCATGGTTACACGCAGGCCGCGGCTTTCCATAAGAGCACCAATGGATGCTGCAGCCAGGCCTTTGCCCAGCGATGATAGCACTCCACCCGTTATGAAAATGAATTTTGTCTGACGCAAAATCTTCCCCTTTTAGTATCCGCTGGACCGGCTTAATGGAACACTTTTCAAAGATTGGCACATAAATTGATCGTTTGCAGTATAGCAAATGGCTATTCGAAGTCAATCACAGCCAAGCCAAAGTATGTGATTCACAACTGTCAGTAATTCTTCAAGCAAACGAACCCGCAAATATCAAATCCAACCGACTGCAGAAACTCACACATCTGCCCGAATCGACTAGCGGAGTGGCTACGCACAAGTTTTTTCTTGCATTTTTGCGGGATATACCTTAATTTGCCATGGAAAACTTTGGGAAAATTTTAGCAAGCTCCGTGCTGCTTGTGTACACGACTCCCGATATTGCCTTTAAAATCTCGGAATAGGACTAGCAACGTGACGGTGCGTCAGTGGATGACCGCAAGTGTGGTGAGCATCAACGAGCGAGCCTCCATTCAGGAAGCGTTGCAGCTCATGAAGAAGCACTCCATACGACACTTGCCGGTCGTGGACCAGCAGCAGACCCTCACAGGGTGGGTGACTGATGCGGATCTGCGTGGCGTATTGATCGCTTCGATGCTGGAAGATCTTACCCTCGAAGATGTAATGGTACGCAGCCCATATACCGCTACTCCTTCAATGTCTTTGGAGGAAGCCGCGCGTCTCATTCTGCGTCAGCGGATAGGGGGATTGCCCGTCATTGAAGAAGGCAAGCTAGTGGGTATCATCACCGTGGTGGACATACTTTCCGCGTTCATCAACATAATGGGAATGCTGGGCCATTCGTCACGGCTCGATGTTAAAGCTTCAGTCGGCAATCCGCCCCTCGATGAGATCACCAGGCTTATCCAGCGACACCATGCCGAGATTATAAGTATATGCCACTTGCTCGGAGCCGAAGAGCAAATTCCGATGTATTCCATTCGGCTGAAGAAATGTGATTTGAAACCCATTCTGGCAGAGTTTGAAGAAATGGGTATTGAGGTAGTCTCTGCTGTTGCTTAGTTCCGGAAGTTGGCGCTTTGTAAAGCGATTAAGTGATACGTGCAAAGGGTCTTTGCCGTCTTTTCCAATAAACTGCTCAGTTCTCGTTCGCAAGATTTCGCAACGTCCCAAGCTCCCGTTGCAGTGGATGCCTCCAGTTGCTGCTGTATAAGACCAATCTGATACGAAAGATCCCTTACTCTATCTGATACCGAGGATTTGTACCCGGCATTTGATTGGAGCCCGATTGAGGGTTGCCGGGGCGAATTCGCACGCACCCTTCGTCAATGCTTCACAACAAGTAATCTATGAAAGGAGGTGGTCCAAAGCAAAACCCTGATCCTCGGGTCCTGAACCTGATTTTGAGGTTATGTTTTACCAAATACCGCAGCGGCTTTTACAGCTTACTAAAACTTTAGGAGGGCATAAGGATGAGCAAAATACCCGAAAATTATCTGCCACCAAAAGAGACCTGGCCTGAATACATCGTTCCAACAGAATTCGCCGACACACCGATGGAGTTGAATCTTGCCGACTTCCTGGTTGATCGTCACATTCGCGAAGGCAGAGGCGAAAACGTGGCTATCAAGTTCATGGACAAGACCTTTTCATATGCTCAACTGCAGCAGATGGTGAATAAGTTCGGCAACTCTCTCAAGGCGCTTGGAGTTGAGTCGCAAGACCGGGTGGGCATCCGCCTTGTGAACTCACCCCAGGCTGTTGTCGCTATCTTCGCCATAATGAAGATCGGCGCCATACCGGTGCCGACCTCGCCGCTCTGGTCCGGTGAAGAAGTGGCTTTTGTAGCCAACAATGCAGAGATGAAATACTTTATCGTCAATGCCCCGCTTATGGAAGCCGTTGCAAAGGCAAAACCCGAGTTCAAGCACGGTACCAAGGTGATTGTCATCGGCGGCAACCCGGCTGAAGTTAAGGCGGCCGGCGATGAGGTCTTCGAGGAGATGTTGGAAAAGGGTTCGGCTGCGCTTGATGCCACCATGCTCCAGGCCAATGACATCGGCATCATGCTGTACACTTCCGGCACTACCGGAATGCCGAAAGGTTGCGTGCACTTTGTACGACCCGCTGTGATCGAAGCCAAACTGGTGAACACCCAAGTTTACAAGATGAAGCCGGGTGACGTGCTGGGTGGGGCCGCCCCTGTCTCCTTCGCGGCCGGATTCGGCACCTTTATCCTGTTGCCCTTCGAGGGCGGTGCTGCCATCTCTCTCATTCCCAAGTTCACCCCCGCCGACATGATGGACCTCATTGGTAAGCATAAAATCACTGTGCTTACCGGTCTGCCGACCGCATATCGCGGACTGATGAAGTTCCCCGACTTCAAGAAATATGACACCAGTTCGATCCGCCTTTACACTTCGGGTGGTGATGCACTCGGCGCCGAGACTCTGGAAGGCTGGAAGAAGCTGACCGGAAAGCCCATTTGGGAAGGCCTGGGTGGAACCGAAATGCTCCATCTGCTCACTTCAAACACCATGAATCCAGAGCCCGTGCCCAATTCGATCGGCAAGGCATTACCCGGTATTCAGGTCAGAGTGGTAGATGCCGAATGGAAAGACTGCAAACCCAATGAGGTTGGCAGCATGATCATCAAGGGCCCGTCGGGAAGCCTGTACTGGAAACCTTACGAAGACAACGAGAAGCTTCTCAAGTCCCAGAAAAAAGGTGTCGTCAATGGCTGGAATCAAATGGGCGACGCTGTCTACATGAATGAAGAGGGCAATATCTTCTTTGTATCCAGAGAAGACGATATGATCAAGAGCTCCGGCTACCGCATCGGTCCTGCCGAAGTGGAAGAAGCGATCGCCAAGCATCCGGCAGTGGCGGACGTGGGTGTCGTCGGTGTTCCCGATCCGGACAAGGGTCAAATCACCAAGGCCTTTATTGTGCTAAAACCCGGCTCAGAGGGAGGCGATGCGTTCTTTGAGGAGCTCAAGACCTTCTTGAAGGAACATATAGCAGTTTACAAACTGCCGAGGGCAATCGAATACGTGGATGCGCTTCCGCGTACTCCAACCGGCAAACTGTTGCGTCGTAAACTTCGTTAAGGTTCGCAACAGCCTCTATTTCCCCCAGTATCCAGAATACCCCCGCCATGGCGCGGGGGTACGCTTTTGGGAGGGTATCATGACTTGGAAAATTACTGTCCTTTGCGAAAACACCGTACCCACTCCAGGTCTTTTGGGCGAACATGGCTTTTCGGCCTACGTTGAAACCCCCGATGCCAGCCTCTTATTCGACACGGGACAAGGATTCACATTGGTGCAGAACTCTCTTCGCCTGCAAAAGGATTTGCGTCGGGTATCCCAGTTGGTTCTGAGTCACGGACACTTCGACCATACCGGCGGACTGCTCGCCTTTTTAGGCCTGCACGGCCCTTGCGACATCGTTGCTCACCCGGATGTCTTGACGGAAAGATTTCGCTGGATGCCGATGGGCGGAGAAGAGAGGCCGGTTTCCATAGGGATGCCCTGGAAGGAGGCCTATCTCACCACGCGCGGCGCCCGCTTTAAATGGCAGAAAGATTTTGCCGAAATTGCTCCCGGCGTGTATGTCAGCGGCGAAATTCCGCGAAAGACGTCCTTTGAGACCGGCGATCCGAAATTTGTGCTGCGACAAAATGGGAATTGGGTGCCGGATCCATTCCTGGACGATTATTCACTGGTGCTTAAGACTCCTCGTGGGCTGGTGATCCTGCTGGGATGCGCCCATGCGGGACTGATCAATATACTGCAGCATGCTGTCGAGCAAACCGGAGAAGAACGGATTCACTCCATTATCGGCGGCACTCATTTGGGTTTTTCTCCGCAAGCTCAATTGGATCAAACCATCATTGCACTGAAAAAATATCAGGTGGAGGTGCTGGCAACCAGCCATTGTACCGGACAAAGTCCGATTGCCCGCCTGGCCGCCGAGTTTGGCAAAGGCTTTGCGTTCGGCCATGTTGGGTTCACGCTGGCAGTTATGTCGTAATTGGAGGAAAAGATTGCTCCCGAGAAGCCTCATCTTACTGCTGTTAACATGGACCTTGCTCCTTTACTCGGGACAGGCAAATAGTACTGCTGTACGCATCGGGGAAATCGACCCGCTAACGGGGAGGCTGGCAAAGCACGGGCAAGAGATTCACGAAGGCATACTCTATGCCGTGGAAGAGGTGAATTCCCAAGGGGGCCTTAAAGGTCGTAAGGTTGTGTTGATCAGCCGCGACGATCAGAGTCTTCCGGAAGTTGCCATCAATCAGGTTGAAGATCTTCTCTACAGAGAAAAAATAGTCGGGTTGGTTGGCGGTTACGTTGACTCTCTGGTTGGCCCAATAAGTGAGGTGGCAGCCAAGCATCACACCCCTTATGTGGCCTCTGCAAGCCTTCAGCGGGGCCTTACTCTGGGTCGCCAGAACCGGTATTTTTTCAGGGTCGCACATCTCAGCGGGATTATCGCTCCGCTCTGCAAATTTGTCGTCGGAGACCTTAAGCCCAAACGTGCCGCTGTCTTGTTTGCTGCCACCCCCGGATCGACAGAATTCGGCAATGATGTCCGTGCCTGCCTGCACCGGGCAGGCATTGAGATTCCCATTTTCGAAAAATTCCGCCCCGGCTCTCCGGATTTTTCAGCTTTTTTGCTTAAAGTCCGTCAGTCCAATGTGGACATCCTGATCTCGGGAGGCTTCTTTGCCGATCATCTGATTCTGATTCGACAGCTCAAGGAACAGAACATAACTCTTAAAGCTTACTTGGGGCCTTGGGGTGTCGCCTATCCCACCTTCATTGAGACCATGGGGGCAGCAAGTGAAGGACTGTTTGGAATGTGTGCGTGGAATCCCGGCATCACACTTGCGGGAACCGAGAGAGAATCGCACAATTTCGAGCGGGGCTTCAGCGCGCGATTTGGGAAAATCCCAAACACCACTACCATGCACGGATATACTTCCGCTAGAGCTCTTCTCCGCGCTATTGCAGCCGTTTTAGAAAATGGCGAAGAGCTAACTGGAAGCAACATTTGCCGGCAACTCCGCTCCCTTAACCTCACCCTGCCCATGGAGCATCTTGAGTTCGATGAAAAAGGCGACCCCAAGCATTACCGGCAAACAGTCGTGCAGATACAACACGGCCGCATGGTAGCCGTCTACCCGCCCGAGCGGGCGACTCGTCAACGGCTTAAAGCTGACGACGATTAAGCGTGCCACGGTGGAATAGTCCATTGATTCTCCTGCAGCTTATTCTCAACGCGTTTTCCCTGGGCTCTTTTTATGCCTTGGTTGCACTTGGCTTCGCTCTCATTTTTGGTGTGACCCACGCCTTTAACCTGGCTCACGGCGAGATGATTCTTTTGAGTGGGTACCTCGCCTATATCCTCGGAAAACAGTTGCAGCTGCCCTTCGTCTGGACCTTGCCAGCTTGCATGCTTTTTCTACTCTTGGTGGCCGTACTGCTCCATGAATTATTGGGTCGGGTCAAAGAGCCCTACGAATTGAACACTCTGGTCGTTACTTTCGGGCTGGCCCTGGTTCTGCAAAATGGCATGCTCATATGCTTTTCGGCCGACTACCGGATGATTCATTCCAGCGCATCTCCGTTTGAATTCTCCACTCTCCATCTCATCCTCACACAGACGCAAATCACGCTGCTGAGCACATCCCTTTTGGCCACGATTTCAGTGTACATTCTGTTGCGCAAATCTTTTCTGGGCAAGGCGCTGCGCGCCACCATTCAAGATCGTGAAGCTGCCCGACTGGCCGGGATAAATGTGGGACGGATGAGTGTGATTGCCTTTGCAGTAGGCGGAGTGCTGATCGGACTTGCCGGCCCCCTCTATGCCAGAACAGCCTATTTGCACCCGTACGGGGGAATTGAAGCAACTCTGATTGCGATCATCATCACCATATTTGCCGGAGTCGGCCGCATTCGAGGCATACTCTTAGGGGGATGGGCTTTGGGCATAGCCGAGTCATTAGCCGCTTACGCTCTCGGAATCGGATGGCGAGAACTGGTGAGTGCCCTTCTTCTGATCACGCTGCTGTTGTTGCGGCCCGAAGGGATTATACCAAGGCGTATGAGACAATCCTGATCGCTGATTCATAAACTGTCGCGGAAAGCTGAATTCGATCCCTATGGTAAGCAAAACAACCACGCATGCTGCAGTTCTTTTCTCGATCATCCTGTTGTTTCTGGTTCTCTGGCCGGCCGTGCTCAATGATGCGAGCATATATTACCGGGTTATGACGATGGCATTTTTTTATGGCGCCTTGGCCTTTACATGGAATCTGCACGCTCTTACGGGAAGCATTTCACTCGGCCACGCTGCGTTCTTCGGGCTTGGAGCTTACGGTTCCGCCCTGTTGAATTATTACACGCAAACCTCGCCTTATGTGACAATCCTGTTCGGCGGGGCGACAGGTGTACTGTACGGTTTTTTCTGGAACATCACCTTTGACAAGCTGCGCGGCGCCCGGCTTGCTTTGGCAACGTTGGCATCCGTGGAGATCCCCAAAGTAATTATAGATAACTGGGACAGCTTCACATTCGGCTCTATGGGCCTGGTGGGGATAAACACTTTTCCAGCTTTGCGCTTCGGCAGCTTCGTGGTGGCTCCGGGAGAGAGCCTGAGGGCCCAGTATTATTTACTGCTTTCTTTCATGCTGTTGATTGGACTTCTGCATTGGCAGGTCATAAGATCCAGATGGG
>JAVEVM010000082.1:0-8390 GCA_034005055.1 Desulforhabdus sp.
TATATAGCTACCTTGTGCCTGAGCTATGCCGCGATTGCGAGATATGGCCGGCTGACCGGAGTTGGGCTGATTGATGAGAAGGATGCGCCGGCCTGGGTAGTCGGCAATCAACTTTTCTGCTGCTTGTTGAGAGTTGTCGGTGCTACCGTCGTTAACGATAATGATTTCGAAATCTTTGTATGTTTGAGCAATAACGCTTTCAACGCATTCTTGAAGGTACTGACCATAATTGTAGCAGGGAATGATCACTGAAACGCGTCGACTTTTATGTCTTCGAAATAGCCGATAAAACACTTGCTTCCCTCTCCTGTTTCTTCAGGTTTGCTTTGCACTTTAGTAAGATCGGGAAATGCTATTGGTCTTTCGTTCACGGTTTGGATTGTCTGTTTTCACCAGGCGGAAAAGTAATCTGAAGATGGGTCATCCAACCGAAGCGCCCAATAGAATTGGGGTCCCTGATAAGAAGAGCCAGAGTTGGTTATGAAAACATTAAGCTCCTAATTGGCCGTTGGAAGTAGGTAGTGGATGTCGTCTCCTTCCCAGAGTTCGAAGCAGAAGTTCAACGACTCCATGTTCACTCTTCTCGATACTGAAAAGGCAGTCAAAGATATAAAAAAAATGTGCTATCGTTACCTTATCGATGCGTTTTCTCAATGGATTTAATGCGTCAGAGATCCCCTGGTCAAGTTGAGATAGGTGGGATATGTCGTGAGTAAAGCCAAGTCCCCCATAATAGGCATCTCCTAACAACACGGTCTCTTTGCCTAAAAGCAACGCTTCCAGGCCGGCCTGCGAGCAGACAGTAACACACACATCACTGGCTTGGATAAGAGCATATGTGTCAAATTTATTACTATCGTCAATATAACAATCCTTTGAATTGGAAATTACTTGCCAAAAATCATCATCTTGTTTAAGAGCTGAAAGAGTAAGGTTTTGGTACACTTGTGAGTGACCTGGCCGCTCTCGGGGATGGATTTTGAGGATGAAATTATAGCCATGACTTATAGCGGTGCGAGCTGTAGCTTTTATTGCCTCTAATTGCGAACCGACTCTTGAGTTGAACATTACTGAAGCATCGGTCAATACATTGGCCAAATATAAAATTGTTGGCCTCTTGCTGTTCTCAATATTCGGGGCGCCTTCTGGTGACTGATGTTGAGCCTGTTTGAGCTTTTTAATTGAAGACAAATACCAGTTCACATATTCCATTGCTTTTTTTAAATCTGTAAGTTCTTCCCATCTCCAAAAATAGTTCCGGGCAGGGATCTTGTTAACTGCAATACCCGCTTGATCATCCCAAATAAGCCGATTGGCGTTAAGACTGTTTTCAATTGCTATAAGGCGTAAGCCTTGCAGGACGCATAGAAATCGATAAACCGCAGATTCCATAGTGTAGCCTTGTGGAATCAGAACTATATCAGGATTGGCTGTTTGCAGCACCTCATCAGCCAAGCGGATGTATGCTGCGGTCTGTTCCATATTCTCAATTATTGAAGCCCAATGATGTTCGTTATTCGAATCTAGCTTGTCTATTGATAATTTTAGGCTGACACAGATATTGTACCTGCACGCAGCAAAAAGAGGTACGCCGTTAAATCGAAATTGTTTGAAATTTTGTGGAGTTAAAGCCAGGGTGACACGTTGGTTCGAGCGCCGCGGCGGCGATACAAAGAAACATTGAATGCCGGCGTCATCGCATTCACGTTTCAAGCGAATGTAATCCAGCCCAAACCATCCTACTGGTATCATTAGAAGAACCACAGCTCGGTGATCTGTTCTGTCTCTTACTTTCGGCAAATTACTTCCAGGTTCATTCATTACAAGACTAGAGAGTGCCTGCTCTAATGTAGCGAAATGTAGACCCTCAACCATCCCCATCGCTTCCAACTGAGTAGCGATCTGATCATAATATGTGCTCGTTACAATGATTAACAAATCGTTCAAATCCTCTTTGACCAGAACATCTGGAGCATAAATAGGCAGCTCGTTGAGTTTACCCCCCCACTTATCCGGATCATTATCGACAAAATAGAGTACCGGTCCCAAATGTGGGGACCATGATTCCAGGGTACGCTTGCCCATCTTAGATGCACCAAAAAGAACCACTCTTTTACCAGCCATAATTTTTTGCCTTTGAAGGGTAAAAGTCCAAAGAACACGACCCGCTGTCTAGGAACAAGGTAATCGCTCTTGGGGGATGGCAGACACGAGTTTCATGAAACGATTCCGGCGGTTTTCCAAGCTAGCTCTTGATGATCGGATTTGCTTGATGATATATTCTCGCTCTTCCTGGATGCGTCGGTAGGCCTCCTTGAAGCAATCGAAATAATCCTCTTGCTCTAGGCCGATATTGCAGAAACTCATCCCGAAGAGGTTGAGAGCGCCCAGGTTCTTGTGATGATAATAGGCTCCGCTGGCGAGACTAATGGCTGGGGTGTCCTCCCCCATGGCGAAGATGATAGGATGGTGCTTCATGGTAACGCAGACCTGGGCTCCTGCAATGATGGCACGAACTTTGCGGAAATCGAAATCATAATCTAGCTGCTTGAGATCAATCGACGGGGCCAGATTTGCGAGATCCGCCAAGGGTTCAAGATCTGTTTGAATCATGGGAATCCCCAAAAGTTTCAGCCCGGAAAAGTCTTGAATCCATTCGCATATTCTTTTCACCTGCTCCAGCAGACTACTTCGCTCCTTGTTGGTTGGCAAACCCCAATAGTGGATATTCAATGCGAGATATGGGGAGTCGAAAGAGATCCCAGACCGCAAGAGCACCTTAGCTATGGTCTCCGTGTTCTGCTCCTTGCTGCAAAAGAGAGCGTCGTCGCAGGTGCTAAAATACCTGTCCTGGTGCAGGCCTAGTCCTGTCAGCGCCCTCATGGAGTCGTCCGCATCGCGGGTGGTGATGAGCTCTGCCTTTTGGAGGCCCCAAGCTGCCAACCATTGTGTGAACCGACTGTTCCAGACACCGATTGTCTGTCCTGAAAGCACAACCGGAACTCGTAGGATACGGGCAAAGGCCATAAAGAAAAGGCCGTCCCACAGCCGGGAAAGCGTGCTACCCGTGAGGTAACCGCCCCCGGAAAAGAATACCAAATCCGCCGTTGCGAGATCGTGCAAAAGTGCGCTGCGTTTTGCCTTCAAAAAGACGGGTGAAAGTCCCATGCGGACGAGGTAGCTGTTGATATAAAGCCAACCAGAACGCAGGAGAAAAATGACCTTTTCCCATCGGGATCGCAGATTGTACAGTGATGTCTCGCCTGCATCGTAGAATGAGGTTCTGGGGGCATCCCCCACTGCACAGCGGCCGTGCTGAAGGTGGGTATAAACGGGATTGGGGCTTAACACCTTTATGAGATGATTTGGAAAAACCCGGCCGAGATCCTGGATGTTGGCGTTGAGCTGCGCTTCGTCACCGGTGTTACCGTAGCCGTAGCCCCCGAGCACCAGTATCTTGCGGGACCGCTTCGGAGGTTTGAAAAGGGAGGGGGTCTTGAGCGCGGTAACATGGCACGGACGGCACCTTAGGAAGTCTTTTCCTTCCTGAAATCCGTATCCATTCAGCTGGGCTGCAATGACTCCGTCCTGGGCAACTCCGATGAGGATGAAGGGACGTTCAAGGTACTTGACCAAGGATTCTGGAGCGAGTACCCTCTTGCCCTCGATCACTGCACCATACTTCGAGGCATCATTATCTATCAGGTAACTGATATGGTCCGGGAGCGCCTTGAGAAGATCCCGACCCATCGTGCCGGCTCCGAACAGCACGATCTGCCGAGTCGATCGAGGGAGCTTCTGAAGCAGCTGGTTGCGGAGTCGGTCTGAAAAATTCTTTGGGGGGGTGAGACGTTGCTGGTGTTGTTGCCTCCTCAGGAGTAACAGAGTGGTCAAGAGTGGCTTCGACAGATTAAAACCCAGTCGATGATAGAGATTGCGGGAAATGCGAGCAAAAGCGAAGTTTAATGTAAAGCCGCTTTTCCGGTTGTCCTTGGAAAACCATCGCTGGTTAAATCTGCTTGAAACTGTGGTCAACTTGTAGATACTGGTTTCCTTTTGACATGTGGTGGCCTCTTCCAAAGGCAACGGTTCAGTCTCCAGAAAATGATGCTCTTCCAGGAGTGATCGAATTTCTGGATTGCGCACGGCGATAATGCTCTTTCCAAGTGGATCCTGTGCCCACCTTCCCCAGGCATCCTTTATACTTGCGTGTGCTGCCTTCGCCCAAAAATCGGAACAATAGTGGCAGGCTTCCAAGGCGAAGCAGTACGAGCGCCAGAGGGAAGTGAAGGGCGTCTTAAAACGATTGCCGGAAACCAAAATCTGGGTTCCGAAGCGAAAGCAAGTGTTGAAATTGTCGGCGTCCGGGATGCCTGTCTTATCTCGCAAGTCTGCAACGAAGGGCTGTCTCTTGCTCACTCCCATAGCTTGAGCAAGGTAGTCCACGAATTGGCCACTTACGTTATGGCCGCAAACGAGTCCAATCAAAATGGGCTGAATGTTCCGGAACTCGGGATGTTCCTTGAACAGGCGTGCAAGTCCGGAAATCACGCAAGGAACTCCTGTAAGGGCTAAATGCGCGAATGTGCCGCGGAATACTTGGAGTGCTTGCTCGTAGCAGAGAGGCCCATAAAGGGAGCTGCGGCGATTCTCACACTCCTCCACTGAGCGACTGATACAGATGGAAAAATGAGGAGAACCGACGGTTCCATTAATCCGCTCAGCGTGGATCACTGCATCAATCTTTCCTGTGGCAAGAAGCCGGGAGAGAATTGCAGTGGCAACTCCCCCCGACGCGCTGCTGCGACGTTGCATGGAGTCTGGATCATGTGCAACGAAGCAGGATGCACCCTCCAGGCCGGCTCGCAGCGGATCTGGTAGGCTTGATGTTTCTAGAGAAGTAGCCTTAAGCTTCTGCACATTCACGGGACAGTAGTGCAAGCAAGTACCGCATTGGGTGCAGCGCTTCGTGTCAAGAGATGGCTCAAATTGACGGTGGACCGTGTAAGTCATTGTAAGAGCCTGAGTGGGGCAGACCAAGACGCAGAGGCCACACCCTACACACAAGTGTCGCCCGCGAATCCGGTTCCCTGTAATATTTGCCTTTGCTCGGTGCGAGGCAGAAACTTTGCTCAAACTATTCCTTTTTGAGAGAGCCGTCGGGCACTTAGAATCAGGTGGCAGCCTCCCCTTACCCTGCCCAAGGTTTGATTGACAAGCGCTGTATGCAGGCGTGCCCTCCAGGTCGAGGTCAAGCGCTGCGTGTTATATATTGAATAGATCGGGTCGCTCAGGGGTGCAGTCTTGATGCTTGTCTTAAGATCTGGCCGTCGATGTGCCCAAGCTGAGAGCCCCAGTTTTGTGATCGCCCAAAGGTGGCGGATGGGATCGATGCCGTGTGCAATCCGCGAAGTGGTAAAGACTGCCCAGATCTTGGCGCGGGACCATTGGGGATTCCCTCGAAGGATTCGGCTTATCCGTTTCCGGAGCATGGATGGGTAGCCAAGGTATTCGAGGCTGATGCCGTTTGGAAGGATCAGTTCAAGGACACCGCCATCCGCCAGAAGTTCAGTCATGGCGCTCATCATGCGAATCGGATCTGGAACATGTTCCACTACATGGCGGCAGTAGATGAAGTCAAAACGGTAGGGAAGCTGCTCGGGAAGATCGCACACATCAAGATTCAGAACCTCCGTCAACCCGAGAACATCCCGTGCAAACGTGCATGCTTTCGGGTCCAGGTCAACATAGCAGGAATGGCCAAGTTCAAAAGATTCAAAGGCTCTGGCCATGAATCCACCGCCGCCCCCAACGTCCAGCATCCGCGCTTCGGCACGGAGTGCGAAGCTTCTCAACCAGCACTCGATCTCACGTGTACGGTAGTGTTCGAGATTGCGGGGATTCGCCTGGAACAAGAAACCGTCGTAAAAACGTCGGAGCTCATCCTCCCTAGGCAATGGGGCTACGGTGCAAGTCAGGCAGGTTCCGCATTGAACGATCTGAAAATCGTCCATCCGGTAAATCGGCTTGATACTCCCTCGACAGAATGGGCAACTGCGTGCTGGCCGAATAGAATCCACTAATTCCAACCTCCTGAGCGTCCACGGCAATTGAGCATTAAACAGGGCAGGATGGTTCGAGGTTCAAGCCGGTTGATTTACGACCCATTGGATAATCTTTCGAGGGCTGCTGAGATTTCAGGGTCGTCTTCCCCCTTTTGTACCAGGTAGTCTTTGAAGAGGGCTTTCACTCTGTCGATTGTGCCTTCTGACATGGCAGTTTCACCCAAAAGCAGCAGCGATTCTTTGTGGTAAGGCATAACTCTTAGTCCCTCTTCAAGAATGCTTGCGGCTTCCGGTTTCTGATTCAGCTGTAGATGGAGCAGGCCCAAATGATAGTAGGCCTCAATCCGGTGCGGATCGAGTTGCAGTGCCCTACCGAATGCTTCGGTAGCACCGAGGGGGTCTCTTGCATGAAAAAGTTGCTGTCCCATACCGACGTAAATATTCGCCACATCTTTGGAAAGACCATCAGGCCGCCAGGTTGCAGTCGTCATTTCATTGATCAACGCTGCATAGTCCTGCCAGGCTGTTTCAGCGTGGGGATTTTGCTGCAGGTAAATCTTTAGAAACTCTGCCGCGGTCTCGAGCTCTCCCGCCGCTGTGAGCGCTTTGGCGGAATTGTAAATAATGTCTGAGTCCTTGGAGTCCAATTCCAGCGCACCGTGGAAGAGCTCCAGGGCTTTTTCCAGGTCCCCTTCGCTCCACCAGACGACCCCCAGGTTGCTCACCGCCCTGGCGCAGTTCGGGTTGTATTCCAACGCCATTTCGAAACAGGCTTTGGCGCGGTCAATTCTACCCCTTTGAAATTGAAGCTCGCCCTGTTCCGTAAAAAAGGCGGCAACATCGAAAACACTTTTTTGCTGCGAGCTTTTATGTTTTAGGAACTCAAATTGCTGTTTGACTTCCTCGTCCCATGGATTGCGCTCAATATATGCATTTAAGACTTCTCTGGCGTCATCGGTTTTTCCCAGGGAATGAAAAATATTGCTTAAATTCAGAATGACATCTTGATCGTTAGGGTCCCATTCCAGCGCCCGAGTCAGATAATCGAGGCATATCTCAATGTTGCCAAGCTTCCAATGAACCACACTGAGGTTATTGTGGATTTTCACGTTGAGCGGTTCGCGTTCGAGTGCTTTCTCGAAATATTCCCTGGCCTCAGAAATGTTGCCTGCTGCGAACGCTGCTTCTCCCTTTTCAATCCAATCTTCCATTCCCCTAATCTCCAAATTCCCTATGAAAGTCTTTATCAAACCGGTGAAGCCAATTACCATCAACCATGGGGCAAGGCTCCGTTCTCTTTGCATAGTTTTTGTATCGCCTGAAGAGGTTGAACTATCTTTGACTTAAATAACCTATTAAGAACCTGGGGAGCACACCTCCGGCAACTCGATTACATCTGCTTGATCAAGTCGAAAAAACCTGTACCTGGACCTCCTAAAGGCATTATCCAAAGAAATTCCTTTGACCTGTGAGGAGATCGTATTAAAAGGCCTATGGCAAACGCGCTTCGGTGGTCGGTCCAATTACGGTAAGCAGGATATGTGCCATAGTGATTTGAACTTCCTGCATTTCGTTGCGAACTTCTCAATTGAGGCAACATTGGTCCGGCTGGAACGAACACATTAGAAGGCTGGGATGGTGAGAACGTGAGAGTAGACCTGTGAGGCAGCCCGAGTTGATGCGGACAAGTCAGCACATTGACGCTGACGATGAATCGGTTTGTTGTCGAGAGGCTTTCTAAGTGCGCTGTTTTCCTGCAGAAAGCATTGCCGCTTGGTGCTCTGACAATGAGGGCCGCAGGCGCTTGGACGATGGCAGCAGGGGACCCTTGTAGGTCGTCAACTTTCTGTCTCTCTTTGCATCCACGTCAGGTATACGCAGTCTCCAGCAAGCCTGCCAACTGACGAAAGGCATTGGAAACGCTCTCAATGAGGTCTGCATGTGCCAAACCCTTATCCAATCTCCGCCGGTAAGATAAATGGCCACATCGATATCGCGGAGTAGCAAGGATTGCTTTCCGCGCAGGAAATCAACTATAGATCCGTGTAGATAGGCAAAGCTGACCACTTTATGGCGTTGGAGAATGGCACGAACGTGTGCCAGCGCTGTGTTGATTTGCTCTCCTTCTAGCGAAAAGCGTCCAGGCTTTTCATAATAGGGTCAATGAGCCAGCAATAGGAGACTTCATGGCGTGCATAGAGAAGCATCTTTTCTATTTTGTCCGTTCTAAGAGTGCTGGGTGAGATAACCTCACATATCCAGTCGGGCGTAACGGAGATCCAGTTGTGTGGCTCCTCATACGGGAACCTTTCTTCTTTCCAGGCT
>JAVEVM010000083.1:0-8360 GCA_034005055.1 Desulforhabdus sp.
GACGGTCCCTCGCGGTTCCGCCCTTGCCTTCGGCTAGTAGTTGTGCAAATGTCTAGAAGGACACTTGCAGGATTCACATACAGGGGACTTTCACCCCATGAGTTCACGCCCATGCCGGGCGTACACCAAGGCTGCAGTCGACGGCGGACCGGTCCCCTACTGTAAATTCACAGCCCATGGCCGCCGCGCCTGAGCCCTCTTTTTCGGCACAGCAGTCATGTGTCCGATCGGCAAAAGATACGGAGCAATACCAAATGATGTTCCAGAGGCAGATCAGATGCGAACATTGGGTTTGACGACCTGCGTCAACTTCTGCCGAGATTTGGCTTGTCTCATGCTCAGGGTGCCTTCTTCTCGAGAGGCTTCAATGCGGGACCGTGAATGACGGCGCCATCGATGGAAAAGCGGGAGCCGTGGCAGGGGCAGTCCCAGGATTGCTCGGCATCGTTCCAGGTGACGATGCATTTCATGTGCGTGCACGCGGGGGAGACCGCGTGAAGGTCCCCTTTATCGTCCCGTGCGACGGCGGTGCTTTTGAGCTTGGCCTTGATCACTCCGCCGGCCTCCTTGGGGAGGGTCTTCACATCGAAAGATTCGGATGCGATGAGGCGCTCTATTGCAAGGTGCTTGACCGCATGCAGATTCTGAGTAACGAGCTTGGAGGTGTCTCTCAGTTTGATTCGCAACGGATCGTAGAACATTGCCCAGGGATTGGAGCGCCCGAGGATTGCATCCGAGAGGATGATGGCTGCGACCATGCTGTGCGCGATCCCCCATCCGGCAAAGCCGGTTGCGACATAGACATGCTGCGACAGGGGGGATATGCGGCCGATGTATGGGACTCGATCGAGGGTGACGTTATCCTGGGTGGACCAGCGGTATTCGATGGATTCCACGTCGAACCTCTGCCGTGCAAGTCGCTCAACCGCTCGGTAGAGCTCGGAGGTGTGTCTTACGTGGCCGGTCTTGTGATTCTGGCCGCCGATGAGGAGAATGTCGCCTTTGTCCGTCGGGTGAGAGCGCACCGATACATAGGGTTCCGAGGTGCTGTAGAACATGCCGTCGGGCAAGGTTCCGCGGATGCGCGCGGCGAGCACGTAGGAGCGCTTGGGATACATCCTGGCAAAGAAAAAAGCCGGGTCCTTGAACGGGAAATGACTGGCGACCACGACCTTCTTCCCCCTGATCACGCCTTTGTCCGTGATCGCTTCCACGATGTCCCCTTCCACGATGTCCAGGGCTCGCGTCTCTTCAAAGATGGCGCACCCCGCCTTGTGCAATTCTTCAGCCAGGTGGAGCACGAATTTCCTCGGATGAAACTGCGCCTGATTCGTCAGGCAAATTGCACCCTTGACGGCAAACGGCAGAGAAGTGGCCTCGACATAGGAGGCCGGAAGTCCGAGGCTCCGGGCAATTTGTACCTCTTTCGCGACCTTGTCCAGGTCCTTCTCCGTATCGGTGTACGTGTAAGCGGACCTCTTCTGAAAGTCGCATGCGATGCGCTTCGTTTCGATCAGGGAAGCCATCGTCTCGATGGCGGTCTGATTGGCATCTGCGTACACGCGGGCGCCTTCTTCGCCAAAATGTGAATGGAGATGCTGATAGATAAGACCGTGCAGGGAAGTGATCTTGGCCGTCGAATGGCCAGTCACGCCGGTTACGATCTTTCGGGCTTCAATCACCGCCACCCGCTGACCGGCATCTTTCAGGAGAGTCGCGGTGGTGATGCCGGCGATTCCCCCACCCACAATCACGGTATCGACCAGCAGGTCCTTTTCCAAAACCGGAAAATGCGTCTCCGGGGTATTGTCGAACCACAACGTCGTGGGCTTTCCGGGCAGGTTTCGATTCTCTTCGGCCGCAGTCGTTTCATGGATCTCCATTGTCTTCAGCCTCCCTTCGGTTTTCGGTGTTTTAAGACCAACTTAGGAGAGGTTCCGTATGGAATGAATAGGGTGTGGACTGTATTTTATGGGTTGAAAGGATTATATTTCGGTATAATTTCGATCCGTATGCCAACGTCGAATATTACTGCGTTATTGGCCAATGACCGTTGTGGACGGCAGTGTCGTTTTCGAACAGATCCACCATCTGCTTTGGAACGGTCGGAGCTTCTACGGTTCTCGGCCCTTTTTCTCCGGAAACCTGAAATGTGAGTGCGCGAGCATGCAGCGCGAGGCGATCAAACGCCTTGTTCCGTCTGAGGTAGTCTATGGCTTGCCTCGAGCCGTAGCGTGCGTCGCCAACCACCGGATGCCCCGACAGTTTTGCATGGCGCCGGATTTGATGGGTGCGGCCGGAAAGAGGCTCGACTTCAACCAACGTGTAATGCGCACTGTGTCCAAGGACCCGATACCGGGTGAGGCTTTCTTGCCGCAGCTCGGAACCTGCTGGATTGAGGCGTCCGCCGGCAGTTTTGGCAAGAGCCCAGCCCCATGTTTCCCACGAAGAGCTTCCTTTCGGGTCTTCCAGCCGACCGTGCAGAATAGCGACGTAGCGCTTTTTCACCCGAAAGGATTCAAACTGATCTGAAAAGAATCGAAACACATCCCGGTTGCAGGCCAGCAGAATAACGCCGCTCGTCTCCTTATCAAGACGATGAACAGGATGGACGCCAAAATCGGAGTCCATAGCCAGTACTCCTTGTAAGGCTGTTTGCTCTTGAATAAAGACGGATGCAGAGGAGCAAAGATCTCGACCTGGATCGTTATGAACACTCATGCCTGCAGGTTTGTCCACCACCATCCAACCTTTTCCTGCGGCGAGCAGGGAGATCCGTGTGGATTCTCGGCCAGTAGTTATCGCCTGCACGGGACTTGTTTCACCCGTTAGCTTCATGTCCATTCTTCCCAACTTCCAAAGGCAGTTCGATATCAACCCCTAATCTAAATTTCTATCATAAGACTTTAAACCGAGTTGTCAGCGATTCCTGTCCGGGCTTCAGAAACTTTTTGTCCCTTGCAACCCCTTCGTATGTTCTTGGCAGCGCTCTTTCTGAATCTTGGTTGGGGCGTGTCTGAGCTAAACATGGCGTTGGAATTTCTCAGGCTCTCCCTTTCCACTCGCCAATTGCTCGAAAGCTGTAAACTGTTCGGGCCTTCCGATTATTCCGACCATGTCTCCTGATGCGAGGCGGAAATCCGGGCTTGGATTGGGATGAAGAGCTTCTTGTCGCATTATCCCGACGATCGAGGCGCCGGTGCGGCTGCGTACGTTGAGCTCACGAATGGTACGGCCATCCAGGGGACTGGTTTGACCGATAGTGACCCAGTTCAGCTCCAGCAAATCCTTGGCGCCCCTAAGCAGGGCCGTAGTTTTATCCTCGGTACCGGTTTGTTGAAGAGGTGCATAGAGGTCGCGGCGTACTGCATCGGTATAACGCAGAATTTCGGTGGCCGGGACATGGAGATGGAGTAACGCCTGTCTCGTAATCTCGAGGCCCGCCTCGAATTCGGGCTGGACCACCTCTGTTGCCCCCTTCTTAAACAGCGTTTGCATCTGCTCTATTCCCTCAGACCGCGCAACGATATCGATGTTTGGGTTGAGCTCCCTGGCTTTCTCAACAATTGACTGGGCGACCACTATGGCGGGAGTAGTCACCAGCAGCAGAGAGGATCCATGAATTGCAGCAGCCTCCAAAACCGGCGTCTGAGTCGCATCCCCATAGATCACGGGGAAGCCTTCCCGCCTGGAATGTTCAACCACTCGGTAATCCAGGTCGAGAAGCACAAACGGGAAGGACATATATTGGAGCACCTTGGCCATATGTTGGCCGATTCTTCCCGCACCCGCAATGACAACATGATCGTGCAGACCCTTATCGGGAAGATTGATGGTTTGCAGTGGCTCACTGCGAAACCAGCGCTTGCGAAACGAGTAGATGGGAGCAGTGAGGCCGGAGAGGAAAGGGGTTAGCACCATGCTGACAATGGCCACACTGAGGACCAGGGAGTACATTTCATTGGAAATCGAATTGGAGGATAATCCAATCCGGGCCAGCACGAATGAAAATTCCCCGATTTGGCAGAGCCCCAGCCCAACGGCAAGCGGTACAACGTTGCCGTAGCCAAACACGCGGGCAAGTGAGGCAAAGATCACTCCCTTGCCCACGGCTACCAGACACACCAAAAGGATGATCGTGCCCCAGTGAGCTATCAAGAAGGCGGGGTCCAACAGCATGCCGACGGAAGTGAAGAAAAGCAGACCAAATATGTCGCGAAGTGGAATGATGTCACTCAAGGCCTGGTGCCCATAATCTGACTCGCTCAGGACCATACCCGCCACAAAAGCGCCGAATGCAAAAGAAAGTCCGGAGAGATAAGTTGCGTAACCCACCCCGAGGCCAACAGCCGTGATGGAGAGGAGAAACAATTCACGGGAGTGCCACCTGGCGACGATAGCCATCAGGCGTGGAAGCAACCGTGTGCCTAACAGAATCATCACGGCGAGGAAAAGGATGGCCTTGAGTGCGGCTGCTCCGAGCAGCGAAAGCCCGGTCTCCGGTGCATTGAGCTGAGGCAGGATGATCATCAAGGGCACCACTGCAAGGTCCTGCACGATCAGCATACCGATCATGACCCGGCTGGAGAGAGTGCCAAGCCAGCCCTGGTTCATGAGGGTCTTCAAAATGACCATGGTGCTGGACAGCGACATGAGGGCTCCCAGCCAGAGCGACGGAACCGATTCCCACCCCAGCCATCGCCCGATCCCAAAACCATATGCTATAGTCAAAAGCATCTGGATGGGGGTGCCGATGATGGCGATGTTGCGCACTGGTTTGAGCTCTTTCAGGGAGAACTCCAGTCCCAGTGCGAAAAGCAGAAGGGCTACGCCGATCTCGGCTAGAAGCTCAATCTCGTGGACCTCGGAAACAGTGACCCCACCAGTGAACGGTCCGACCAATACTCCTGCCAGGATGTAGCCCAGAATCAAAGGTTGTCTGAGCCAGTTGGCAGCAATGCCTCCAATGAGGGCCGCCACGACTATGATTACAATATCGGAAGCTATGCCCATGACTGCCTTCGTCCCTCAAGTTCCTGATTAGATCTGCTTTGGCGATTCTTTCTGCATGATCCGGACGGTTCAATTCCGAGCTTCAACGGAAGCCAAAACGACCATACTTCATGCAAAGCACAGTTCGCAACACGAATCTAGCCGGATATTAAATCATGAGTGCTTGAGCAGCAGGCGGGCATCCAGAGCAACTGTTCCCTTGCCGTCGTCCTTGAGGCTTACAGGATTGAGGTCCAGTTCACTGATTTGCGGAAAGCGATCCATGAGCTGTGAGACCCGGGCCAGAATGCGAGACGCTGTCTCCATGTCCGCCTCGGGCATGCCGCGGAAGCGTCCCAGCAGCCTCGACCCTGATAACTCCTGGAACATGCAGGCTGCCTCCTCGGCTCCAATTGGGGCAAGCCGTATGCGAATGTCTTTGAGGACCTCCACCATAATGCCTCCGAGACCTGCCAGCACCACCGGTCCAAAGTAAGGGTCCCGCTTTCCCCCAATGATCAGCTCCCTGGTGGAAGACACCATCTTTTGCACCAGCACGCCCGCTACATCGGCTGCAAGACTGGTCAGCCTGTGCCATTCCTTTTCCAGTTCCTGCTCGCTCGCAATGTTTAAAGCGACTGCACCCTTTTCCGATTTATGCAGCAGGGACTGGCCGACAGCTTTGAGGGCAACCGGAAAGCCCATTGCTCGGACCGCTTCAAGCGCATCCGAGATGTTTTCCGTCATTTGCCAGGGTGCTGTAGGGATCCCCACTTTGTCCATTAGATCAAATGCTTCATGCAGCAAGGGCTGGCGGCTTTCCGTCTGGAAAGTGCGCAGCCAGGCGGCAACTTCCGTGTCGCGGTCAAATCTTGAGGCGGGGAGCGGCTCGCCCGATCTGGATGCCGCAGCCTTTGCGTACTGCCATTGGAGCGAGAGTGCCTCGACTGCTTGAACGGGCTCTGAGAAGAATGGGAATTCGGTGCTCTCCAGCAGCTGCACACGCTCTTTGAAAGGGATTTCCACCACCAGCGCGACCGGCTTGCCGTACTTCCACGAAAGCTCCCAGAGCTCCTGCAGAAGCCGTTTTGAGGCTTCGCAATCGGCTGCCATATGGGAAACCTGGATGAGGATTATCCCGTCGATGTTCTCCTGGCGCAAGAGGTTTTCCGCCACGCTGAAGTAGAAGGATAGATCGTAGAGGTCGCCAAGATCCATCGGATTTCCAAGGCGAATCACGCCAGCCCGAAGCTTTTTCTGGACGGTCTCCAATAGCTTTTCATTCAGTTTGGGAAGCTGAAAGCCGTGCCTGGCGCAGGCGTCGGCTGCGACCACAGCATGGCCTCCGGAGCGGGATACGACGGCTAGATTCGTTCCTCGTAGCACCGGCATGGAAAAGCCTCGCATGGCGTTAATCGCCTCTGCAACTGAGTGCACGCGCACAATGCCGGATTCCCTGCATACGGCATCGACGATCGCGTCGTCTCCGGCAAGAGCAGCCGTGTGCGATTGGGCGATGGCTCGGCTGAGGGAACTGGTGTTGGATTTGTGTAGTATAATGGGCTTGGAGCTTCTACGGGCCGCCTCCGCAAATTCCCTCCCGCGCTTGAAGTCTTCGAGATACAAATAGATAATCTCCGTCTCAGGGTCATCCAGAAGAAAAGTCAGATAATCGGTCTCATCGAGGCTCAGTTTGTTTCCCATGCTTACGAGCTTGTTCACTCCGATGCCCGATGTGCTCAACCTTTCCCCAAAAGAAAGGCCGACGCCTCCGCTTTGGGCAAAGACGCTCGCCTTGCCCTGCCGGTAGGCGGACGGCAGGGCGATAAAGGGCGTATAGAGGCCCGTTTTGGTGTTAATCAACCCAATGCAATTGGGGCCTATGAAGCGGATGCCAAAACGAGTGCAGATTTCGAGCAACTGCTTCTCGATCTCCTCACCTTCGGGCCCAAGCTCGCGAAATCCGCCGGATTCGATAACCGCCCGCCGTATGCCCTTCTTCCCGCACTCGGCCATGATTTCCGGAATAAAGCGTGCCGGAGTGAGGATCACCGCCAGGTCGGTCGGTTCTGAAATATCCGCTACGGAGCGATGGATAGTTCGGCCCAGCACCTGGCCGCCACTTGGGCCGACGGCCTGTATCGTACCCTGATAACCGAAGCGGATCAGATTGCTCACGATGTTTTTTCCAAGATTGTCTTCCGATTCGGAAACCCCGACTACGACTAAAGATTGTGCTGAAAAGAGCTTGTGCATGGTTGTCCTTCATCTCATAAATTGATTCACTGCAAAGGAGATGTTGCGGCCCATCACATTGACAAATGGTCCCATTCTGCCACTCGCAGATATTATGCGGCCCGTAAACTTCTGTCAAACCGTATACCTGGGTGACATTGGCACCGAGGCTTTCCATGCTTTTGATAACTTTCTTGAAACGACTGGAATTCTAAGCCGATGATATAATAGAATCACGATCGATCCGAGGATTGCAAATTAGAGGATTTCAACACTGTCAGCACGTGGAGCTTGACTCAGTGCAAGTGTTTTGGAGGGTTATCCGGCACGGCTGCAAACTGACGGAAGAAAAATAGATGGCAGTCATTACTATATCCAGGGAACCTGGTGTCGGTGGGGAAGAGATTGCGGCTAGGTTGGCGGGCAAATTGGGATTCCTGCTGGTTGATAAGGCGCATCTCACGCGCCTTTGGCGGGAAATAAACCTGGAAGATGAAGAGCTCAGCTCGGTTGACGAGCGTGTTCCTACTGATGAGCAGGCTTTAGGTGGCGAGGTTGAGGCTTACGCCAGACTGTTGCCGGATTTGCTGGCTCAGCTTGCGGAAGAGCATGATTTAGTGATCATCGGCAGAGCTAGCCAGGCGTTATTTAGAGATCGCCCCGGAACCCTGCATGTTCGAATCATCGGTACCAGGGATTTTCGGGTTCGTCAGCTGCAGGATAAAGAAGGCCTTTCCCCTCGGCGGGCCAGGCGCCAGATCAGGGAGCTGGAGCAGCAGAGGAGTCGCTATATACGTTATCTCTATCGTTTGAATTGGGCCGACATAACTCTCTATGATTTGATTATTCGGATGGACCGCCTGTCAATCGATCAGGCATTAAAGCTGATAATGGCCGCCGCTGCGGAAATGAGGCTGCAGACGGTCCCCAGAAGGCGGATCGTCGAAAATCTTCTGCCCGAATTGACCGAACCGCGAGGCGATGGGCAGTTTGTCAACGAGGCCGAAAGAGAGTTCGCTCATTTCCTTGAGTTTTATCGCATTCCATATGAATATGAGCCGCGCACTTTCATTCTGGAAACCGATCAGGAAGGCAAAACAGTGGAGGCCTTTACCCCGGATTTCTACCTGCCC
>JAVEVM010000084.1:0-8219 GCA_034005055.1 Desulforhabdus sp.
AGATGCTCAAGCTGAAACGAATAGAGCCATGCGCCATTGTGAAAGGAACACCCATGGCGCGCAATACGTGCGATGGCTGCAGGGAGCCCGAAGTGCAGGCGGAGCCCGAAGAAGCGCAGATGCCAAACTCATCGAGCAGCAGCAGAATAGCTTCTCCCTCAACGAATTCGAAGCTGATGCTGGTTGTGTTGGGAAGACGATGTGTGCGGTCGCCGTTGACTCTGCTGTTAGGGATGCGACTGAGTAGTCCATTCTCCAATCTGTCCCGCAGCTCCTTGACTCGAGTGTTTTCCAGTTCCATGTGCTGTGCGGCAAGCTCGCAGGCCTTACCCAAGCCGATAATGCCGGCAGTGTTCTCGGTGCCGCCGCGCCTTCCTTTTTCCTGATGACCGCCGATCAAAAAGCTTGAGAATTTAGTTCCCTTGCGAACGTACAAAGCCCCGATCCCCTTTGGAGCGTGCAGCTTGTGACCTGAGAGGGAGAGCATGTCGATGGCGGTGCGACGCAGGTCGATGGGAATTTTCCCAACGGCTTGAACGGCGTCGGTATGAAACAGAATCCCTCGCTTGCGAGCCATCTCCGCCGCTTTCTGTACCGGAAAAATAACACCGGTCTCATTGTTTGCCCACATCAGGCTGACAATGGCAGTATCGGCGGTCAAGCTCTGTTCATAACGTTTCATGTCCAATCGGCCCAAATTGTCCACCGGAGCTTCGGTTACCCGATAACCTTGCGTTGCCAAAAACGATGCCAGAGATCTTACCGCCGGGTGTTCGACCCTACTGGTAACGATATGGCGGCGGTCGGGGTAAGCCAAAAGGGCCGAGCGGATGGCTGCATTATCGCTTTCGGTTCCGCAGCTGGTAAAAATGACTTCATCTGGGCTCGCTCCAATCAAACTGGCTATCTGCTCGCGAGCCTGGCGGATTTTTCGGCCTACCTGCCCGCCAAACGAATGCATGCTTGAAGGATTGCCGTATAATTCGGAGAAATAGGGCAGTATCTCTTCAAACACTTGCGGGGCGACCCGTGTCGTGGCGTTATTGTCAAGATATATGGTCTTCACTGGCTCACCTCCTCAACCACAAGTTCAGGAGTCACTAGTTCCCTAAGCTTGATCTCCACAAAATGTTTCATGGTCTGCTCGGATGCCTGGCATGTTGCGCATGCGCCACGTGTGGCCACCATCACGCGATTGCCCACCACATCTATCAATTCAATGTCCCCGCCATCCTGCCTCAGAGATGGCCTGATTTCGCGATCCAACGTCTCTTCGATCATCCTGATCTTCTGGATATTGGTCAGCTTCGGTTTCGCTGCAACTTCTCTTTTCGGTAATGCCCGGACTCTGTCGATGATCTCTTGAATTGCCTGATGGCAGTTTCCGCAGCCGCCACCAGCTTTTGTATAGTCCGTCACATCTTCAATGGTGCTCAAATTGTTTTCACTGACTGCCTGCTCGATTTCTTTATCCGTTACTCCGAAACACTCACAGACTATCTGTCCCTCGGCTGCCTTTCCGGGAACTCCACGGTAGTTGGCTATCGCTTTGTCCAGTGCCTGCCTGCCCATTACGGAGCAATGCATCTTTTCTCGTGGAAGCCCGCCAAGATAGTCAGCTATATCCTGATTGGTGATTTTCTCTGCTTCTTCCAGAGTCTTCCCTTTCATGATCTCGGTCAGAGCCGAAGCGGTGGCGATAGCGCTGGCACAGCCAAATGTCTTGAACCTGGCCTCCTTGATCCGCTTGTTTTCATCCAACTTAAAGGAAAGCTTCAAGGCATCGCCGCAAGCGATTGATCCTTCTTCGCCGACCCCGTCTGGATCTTCTATTTCTCCAACGTTTCTTGGGTTGAGGAAATATTCTTTTACCTTATCCGTATATTCCCACATGAGCTCGCTCCTCTATTAGGTGATGTCGATGAAAATACCAGAAGCATTTTTCTAGCTACATTTACATATATAAGTCAGGTTTGATGGAATTTCCAGGATGTGCAAGAATTGTAACTCGTTGCGCAAAAAACGTCTGTGGAGTTGTGGCTTCTGTTTGATGAGCTCGTGTATCGGTGCTTTCGGAAAGGATTTACAGCTTGGCACGATTGTAGCTTAGGCAGTTCACCTCTACTATTTTGTGATGGTATGATCAGGCTCCCCAATGTGAGGGCAAATGCAACGATACAGGAAGTTAGTCAAATATGCTTTGCAGCAATGGCGTTCTCTGCTTTTGATACTCGCGCTGAGTCTGCTTGCGTCGACGATTACGGCCTTGCAGCCATGGCCGATGAAGCTGCTGGTCGATTGTGCACTGAGCGGCTCCGCTGTACCGGAGATGATTCAGTCGTTCATCAGAGCACTGGCACTTCAGGTTAGTCCGGCGTTGATTATTCTTCTGGCAGCTCTCGCCAGTCTGGGGTTTTATGTACTCAACAGCATGATCGATGTGGGTCTGAGCTGGGCGTGGACGGAGGCCGGACAGAAAATGGTTTATAATCTGGCGGCGGATCTCTTTCGTCACTTGCAGCGACTCTCTCTTTTATTCCATAATCGACACGGCGTAGGCGATTCTCTGAGTCGCCTTACCGGTGACACATGGTGCATTTACACGGCTACAAGCCAGCTTTTGATTTCACCAGCAAAGAATCTGCTTACACTTATAATGGTGAGCTCCGTTGCATGGCAACTGGATCATCAATTGACTCTGCTATCGTTAGCAATCGCTCCGTTCCTCGGTTGGTCGGCGTTATTCTTCGGACGACGGTTGAAGACTCGAACGCGTGATAATCGCGAAGCTGAATCGAGCCTCCTTATGTTCGTGCATCAAACTATGGCGGCTTTGCCTGTGGTCCAGGCATTTACAGCCGAGGACCGCAATGGTCGGCAGTTTCGTCGGCTCGCTAATAATGCCGTCAGGTTTTCTCAGAAAGGTGCGCTCGTCAAGAGCTCTTTCGAATTTGCCAACGAATTCATTCTCACATTAGGCACGGCCATAGTGCTTTATATCGCCGGAAGACGCGTCTTGTCCGGCGCTTTGACATTGGGAAGCTTACTGGTTTTTCTGGCTTACTTGCGCTCCTTGCAGGAAGCCTGTCGCAGTCTATTGAGCATTTATGGCGGAATGCGCTCAGTAGAAGCCAATGTTGACCGCGTTCTAGAGGTATTGGATACCGAGGAAGGGGTGCGGGATGAGGCTGGTGCTCGTGATGTGGCGTGGGGTGGAAGGGGAGTTCGAGTGCAATTTTCAGGAGTGAGCTTCGGCTATGAAGCAGGCCGTGAAATATTGCATGGCATAAATCTGGAAGCCCTTCCCGGTGAGACGATAGCATTGGTTGGGACTACGGGGGCGGGGAAAAGTACGCTGGTCTCTTTAATTCCGCGGTTTTTCGATCCGTGGCAGGGAGCCATCAGCTTTAATGGTACGAATATACGGGAGATCAAATTGGCGAGCTTGCGCGGACAGATCTCCTTGGTATTGCAGGAGCCCTTTTTGTTGCCGTTGACGGTAGCGGAAAATATCGCATACGGACGACCTGGAGCAGGCAGAGAAGCGATAGAGGAGGCTGCTCGGGCGGCCAATGCCGATGAGTTCATTCGGCGACTGCCGCTTGGCTATGATACGGTTTTGGGCGAGCGTGGAGCGAGTCTGTCGGGAGGAGAAAGGCAGCGGCTGTCGATAGCACGAGCCTTGTTGAAAGACGCCCCGGTATTGATATTGGATGAGCCGACTTCATCGTTGGATGCCGGTACTGAAGCTTTGTTGCTGGAGGCGCTGGATCGATTGATGAAAGGGCGCACCACCTTTATCATAGCCCATCGATTGTCGACCATTCGGGGGGCTGACCGAATACTGGTGATGGAAGATGGAAAGATCATCGAAAGCGGCACCCATGAGGAACTGCTGGCGGCCCGGGGCGCCTACTTCCGGCTGGATGCTTTGCAGGTCGCCAAAAAGCCTCTGGAGCTGTGTGCATGATGGAGTCTGCTTCCAAATCAGGCTATGAGACGGCAGGAAAAGGGATCGTTGGTCCCCTGGCCGTGCAGACAAAGGGAGTGCAAGCCAGATCTGCCAGCCAAAGACGCACCCTGCCATGGTGGCTGCAACTGGTCTATTTTGCCAGGCCTCACTTGGGCGGGCTTTCCTTTGCCATCCTACTGATGCTCGTTGGCATTGCAATCGATACGCTTAAACCGTGGCCCATGAAATTTATTGTCGATCAGGTGCTGCAGAACCAGCCACTACCGGCCTACCTCGGTTGGCTCGGCGGACTTCCCGGTGGCGGGTCCAAAACGGCACTGCTGGCCTGGTTGGCCGCAGGCACTGTTTGCTTTTTTCTTGCAGGCCAGATTGTGCGATTGGCCCGATCCTATCTTGAATCGGGTCTTGGCAGTCGCATGGTTTATGAGCTTGGAGTCAGGTTGTTCGAACATTTGCAGTCGCTGTCACTTCATTTTCACGGCAAAAGGACAAAGGGAGATCTGGTAAGAAGAGTGACCACCGACAGCACTTGCGTGAAAGAGCTTGTCATGTGGGTCCTGCTTCCGATAATAACTTCTCTAGTCAGCCTGGCGGCGATGTTTGCGGTCATGTGGAAGCTGGATATTTCCTTGTCTTTACTTGCGCTTTTTATCGCCCTGCCCTTGGGAGTGTTCATTAAGGTTTTTTCGCGGCCCATGAGTAAGCGCACCTATATTCAGCAACAGTTGGAGAGCGAAATAATGGCGCTGGCAGAGCAGACTCTTTCCGCCTTGCCCGTGGTTCAAGCTTTCGGCCGTGAAGCATATCTAGACAAGAAGTATCGCGAGCTGTCCGATCGTACAATCCGGGCCGCTTTGCTGACGGTTTTTTCCCAGTTGCAGTTCAAGGTAAGTACCACAGGCGTGACCGCAGTGGGCACGGCGGTGATTATGGCGGTAGGCGGATTTCACGTACTGCACGGCTCCCTTACGGTGGGCACCTTATTGGTTTTCCTGTCTTATCTCGCCTCATTGTACACCCCGCTGCAAACTCTTGCCTATGTTTCCTCGGGTTTTGCTTCTGCAGCTGCGCGCGCTCGACGCGTTCTAGAGGTATTGGATACCGAGGAAGGGGTGCGGGATGAGGCTGGTGCTCGTGATGTGGCGTGGGGTGGAAGGGGAGTTCGAGTGCAATTTTCAGGAGTGAGCTTCGGCTATGAAGCAGGCCGTGAAATATTGCATGGCATAAATCTGGAAGCCCTTCCCGGTGAGACGATAGCATTGGTTGGGACTACGGGGGCGGGGAAAAGTACGCTGGTCTCTTTAATTCCGCGGTTTTTCGATCCGTGGCAGGGAGCCATCAGCTTTAATGGTACGAATATACGGGAGATCAAATTGGCGAGCTTGCGCGGACAGATCTCCTTGGTATTGCAGGAGCCCTTTTTGTTGCCGTTGACGGTAGCGGAAAATATCGCATACGGACGACCTGGAGCAGGCAGAGAAGCGATAGAGGAGGCTGCTCGGGCGGCCAATGCCGATGAGTTCATTCGGCGACTGCCGCTTGGCTATGATACGGTTTTGGGCGAGCGTGGAGCGAGTCTGTCGGGAGGAGAAAGGCAGCGGCTGTCGATAGCACGAGCCTTGTTGAAAGACGCCCCGGTATTGATATTGGATGAGCCGACTTCATCGTTGGATGCCGGTACTGAAGCTTTGTTGCTGGAGGCGCTGGATCGATTGATGAAAGGGCGCACCACCTTTATCATAGCCCATCGATTGTCGACCATTCGGGGGGCTGACCGAATACTGGTGATGGAAGATGGAAAGATCATCGAAAGCGGCACCCATGAGGAACTGCTGGCGGCCCGGGGCGCCTACTTCCGGTTACACCAGCTGCAGATTGGCCGCCATGTGGAAGCTTTGCCCCAACCGGGATGATGCCGTGTTGGTAGATCCGCTAAAGATGGAAATATTGAAAATTTATTGCTGATACTTTTTGATTTCTCGAGAGGTTCGGTCATGCCCGCATTGCGCAAAGCTATTTTATTTTCTGTGAGCGTCTTATTGCTGCAGGTCGCTCTACCCTCTGGCATATGGGCCGCAAACGATCCGGTTTCCTCATCCGAAACGTGCTGGTCGGTCGTGAGAAAAGATGGCGTATACTGGCTGCAGACTCCGGAAGGAGCCCTGTTTTATTCCAAAGGGGTCAATACAGCCAACGGCGGAATGGAAAATGAAAAGAGCAGGCGCAGAGAGTCGTTTTTCTGGGTCAATCACTTTGCCGACATCAGTAGCTGGCGCCACAACGCATTGGAGAGGCTTACCGGATGGGGATTTAATACGCGCGGGGGATGGTCTGATTCTTCTCAAGAGCTGAGCCTGCCACTTATGGTGGAGCTGGATTTGGGGCGCCATGCCAAGCTTCACTGGTTCGATCCTTTCGATCCCGCAAACGAGGGCAAAACTCTGCAACTCGCTAAAAAGCTAACTGCCAAGTATCGCGATGATCCAAATTTAATCGGCTATTTTACCGACAATGAAGTGGGCTGGTGGAACGCACCGCTTTTTCGCTGGTATTTGGAACAGGGCTGGGAGAATCATACAAAACGAGTTTTATGGCAGCTACTGAACGATCACTATTCGGGTGACTGGAATAGATTCTTGGAAGATTGGGTGCCTCAAAACGAGGCAAACAGCTTTGAAGATCTCAAACGAGCAGGCGTTGCACTTAAAATGCGGATCGGCGGAGATGGCATTCACCTGATCGACCGATTCACCTATCTGTGTGCTCGCCGCTATTATGAATTGGTTTACAAAGCGCTGCGGCAGGCGCATCCGGGCGCGCTGGTTCTAGGCGACCGTCTTCCTCTTTATTATAATCAGAATGCCGTCTTGGCCATGGCCGACCATGTTGATGTGATCTCTACCAATTACAATGTGGATGTACCGGACGGCTGGGTTGCGCCCTACTACTTCGAGGGACTTCGAGAATTGGCGGACAAACCTGTGCTGGTAACCGAGTTCTTCTTTGCCGCTCACGAAAACCGCAGCGGTAACCTCAATCCGGGACACTTGATGACCGTTGCGACCCAGGAAGAGAGAGCCCGTGGAGTGGCCAATGCCATTCGGAGCTTCGCAAGCTTTCCAAATGTAGTTGGTGCGCACTGGTTCCAATATGCCGACGAGCCCAAAGGAGGACGTGAGGATGGCGAGAACTACAACATGGGATTGATAGACCATGCAAATCTGCCTTATGAGGAAGTCACTGAGGTTTTCAGCGCCGTAAATCCTGAACTGGAAGACGTCCATCGCAGCTCTGCTCCGTTGCACATTGCGTTGGCGTCAGATGGGGAAGGGCTCGTCCAGTTGCAGCAAAAGAGGCAAGCGATGAGCATAGCAGACAATTCGCTTTTGGACTGGGACAAAGCACCTACACGGCTGGAAGGATTTCGTTCTGCAAAGCCATACGTACCGTTTGCCGACGTCCACCTGACCTGGGCTCCTGAGGGGCTCTATCTGGCGAGCATTGCCAGCAACTATGTGGATTGGGGACTGTTGGATTACAAAGGCTCTTTTCCTCTCAGCGAAACCTTTCAGTTACATCTCCTTGTGAAGGACAAATACGGCAAATTACATCACTATGCCGTCCACCTATTTCCGGAGCAGAGTCGGCGCTTCCGAGATCGCCTGGAGATTCAACCGCAGCTTTATCGCTATGCAGGAGGAGCGGCTGCGGAAAAGCTGCCGATCGGCGGGCATCTGCAAAAACTCAATAAACCCCTTCCGCACATCGCTTTTGAAGCGTTTTTCCCTGCCGAATGGATGGGGTTTGCAGGCTTTCAAGGTGGAGATCGGCTTGAAATGAGCATTTACCTGACAAGCTACTACCGGGAGCGCACCATGACTTGGTCTGCCTCCGGTTCCCTGCAACAAGGGGAACTGCCCGGAAGACTAAGAACGGTTGTTCTTGAAGGACTTGATCAACGAGCGTCCGGCAAAGATGGGAATCGGTCTCTATCTCGCCTCGATTGACAAGCACTTGGAAGCTATTTCGTAAAAGACCGGTCTACGAAGAGATCAATTTGAGGAGAGATTGTCTACCAATGAGAAATTTCGACAAATCATCCAATCGTCTGCGGATCATCATGTTGGGTTACATGATTAGAGGACCGCTAGGCGGCATGACTTGGGCAAACTTGCACTATCTGCTGGGATTAAAAAGCCTCGGCCACGAAGTCTATTTTGTAGAGGACAGTGACAGCTACGCTTCC
>JAVEVM010000085.1:0-8227 GCA_034005055.1 Desulforhabdus sp.
GGCTGCATTCTTGGCGCCGCTTATGGGTACATGGCCCTTTAGTGGGATTCCACCCTCAATCAGAAGTTTGTCCATTTCTCACCTGTTGGCTTTGCGAAGATGTAATATCCGCGGTATACCGGAATAGTCTCTAGTTATTCGGACATCTTCAATGTACCGGTTCTCCTTCAATTCTTCTTGCAGGATTTCCGACTGCCCATGGCCAATTTCCAATAAAATCACACCTGCGGTCTTCATGTAAAGTGGAGCCTCACTGAGTATCTTGCGTACGATTTCCAAGCCTTTTGGCCCACCGCCGCGGAGAGCCATTTGCGGTTCGTAGCTTTCTATTTCGGGAGCCAGATCTTGAAATTGCTCGTCTCCTATATAAGGAGGGTTGGTTACAACCAGATCGAAGGCGGCCCGGGAACGTGCAAAACCGCTAAACAGATCCATGGCCACGAAGGTGATTCGACCAGGCACATCGTGCCGCATGGCATTGCGTTTTGCAACCTGGAGCGCATCGAAGGAGGCGTCAGTAGCCAAGATCTCCGCGGCGGGGCATTCTTTAGCTATTGACACGGCAATTGCTCCCGAACCGGTACCCAGGTCAAGCACTTTTTGTCGTGTGTTGCCGATTAGATCAACGGCCGATTCGACGATTAGCTCGGTTTCCGGTCTTGGGATCAGAACCGATGAATTAACCTCAAACTCCAAGGACCAGAACTCTTGTTTTTGAGTGATGTACTGAGTTGGCTCGTGTGCCGCCCGTCTTTGGATTAGCTGTCGGTAGCGGGTCAGCTCGGAGCTGGTGAGGGGTTGATCGAAGTGAAGATAGAGCTCAATGCGCTCTTTTCCGAGCACATGAGCAAGAAGTACTTCTGCATTGGCACGAGGCTGCTCTATGCCGTGTCTGCTGAAGTACCCGGTTGTCCATTGAAGCACTTTCAGGATGGTCCATGTCTCTTCCATCCTCCGTCCTCGGTTTGCTGAGTTAGTCCGTTCACGGCATAAACGCATAAAGAGGGAAACGTAGGTGCCCAAGTTGTTGAGCTCTCTCTAACGCTCGTCCGCTATTTCCATGGGCTCACTACGTCCCCTGCGGTCTTGCAGGGAACAGGTTATTGCTCGACACTATTCAGCGCTTCAGCTCGAAAGTGAGTGATCAGCGGATCAATGATCTCATCGATGTTGCCGCCGAGAACGGCATCAAGCTTATAGAGTGTGAGGTTGATGCGATGATCGGAGACTCGGTTTTGTGGAAAGTTGTAGGTGCGAATTCGTTCACTCCGATCGCCTGTTCCCACCTGGTTTTTTCTTTCTTGAGCGATTCTGGCTTCCTGTTCGCTCCGCATTTGGTCCAACAGCCGCGCTCTGAGCACCTTCATGGCCTTGGCCTTGTTCTTGTGCTGAGATTTCTCGTCCTGACAGATCACGACCAGGCCGGTGGGCACGTGGGTTATGCGTACCGCGGAGTCGGTTGTATTAACACTCTGTCCGCCGGGACCGGAAGATCGAAACACGTCTACCCGCAGATCGTTGGGATCGACGTAAATGTCTACTTCCTCAGCCTCCGGAAGCACCGCTACGGTCACGGCTGAAGTATGGATTCGCCCCTGGCTCTCAGTTACAGGAACGCGTTGTACCCGGTGAGCTCCGCTCTCGTATTTCAGTCGGCTGTAAGCTCCCCTGCCATTGATGCCGGCGATGATTTCTTTAAATCCGCCGATTCCTGTTGGATGGCTGTCGAGTATTTCCACATTCCATCTCTGCAATTCGGCGTAGCGTGAGTACATGCGAAACAGATCGGCCACAAACAGAGCTGCTTCGTCTCCACCCGTGCCGGCACGAATCTCCAGGATGACGTTTTTCTCGTCATTGGGATCTTTTGGAACGAGCAGCATTCTCAGTTCGTCCTCGGCAGCTTCCACATCTTTTTCCAAAGAAGCGAGTTCCTGCCGAATGAGCTCGCGCATCTCCGGATCGTCTTCAGTATCGAGCAGTTGCTGGTTTTCTACGATTTGCAGTTTCGCTTTGGAATACTTGCGATAATTCTCCACAATAGGCAAAAGCTCGGAGTGCTCTTTGGCCACCTTCTGATAATCTTTCTGATTGGCCATGATTTCCGGGTTGGTAAGGTCTGCTTCCAACTTGCGAAATCTTTCTTCGACCTTTTCTAATCGTTCAAACATGCTCTAACTTGCCTATTGTGTGCTCTGTTTCTGGAACGAAACCTTTATTGTTCGTTTTTTTTCTTCTCGTCAGCCTGAAATTTCTCATATTTTTTCCTGAAGCGCTCGATACGACCCGCAGAGTCAATCAACTTCTGTTTGCCGGTGTAGAAAGGATGGCACTTGGAGCATATCTCCACTCGAATGTCTTTTTTAGTCGATCCGGTTTCGATCTCGTTTCCGCAGGCACAACGAATGACAGTCTGCTCGTAAGCAGGATGAATATCTTGTTTCATTATAATTCCTCCTTCGGTCGGTAAGTGTTTCAAAACTCCCTATTATAGCTCTATTAGCTCAGTTTTCAATAGTCTTTTCTCAAGAACGTGATAGTCTTTCATGGGCTTCCTTCGAAAGCGAGCAGTCGTTTCGGGCCGAAAATTCATTTCACTGAAAGCTGACGCATGAAACCTTATATTGTCTCGTTCTATCCGCGTATTCCGATGGAAGAGAATCTGACGGTGTTCCAACCATTGGACGGCCCGAGGATTCGACGTCTGCTTACTGAAGCTGCCGGAATACTGCTTCCACCCTACACCCCGCCATGGCGCTACCATGTGATCACTCGATTGGCAAAACGGTGGTTTCCCCGACTTGAGACCCGTTTCGAATATCGCGGAAAAGCAAAGCAGATTTCGCTGTTTCAGCAATTGGGTGTCCGCTGCCCTGAAACCTGCGTGTTCGATGCGCCGGCAGAGGCTATCGATTATGTAATTCGCTACGGGTCTCCATGGGGGTATCCCCTGGTTCTGAAAGGAGATACGGGTGGGGGTGGGAGCCGAGTTTTTCCCGTTTCGAATCGAGATGATATGTTCAGGCACATTGCCAAACTCCCACCGCACGAGCCCGTATTATTGCAAAGGTGGATTGAGCACGGCGGCAAGGATCTGCGGGTGGTGACCTATGGAAGCCGGGCCGTCAGTTATTTCCGAGTCGGAGACGGCAGCTTCTATAACAATGTCTGCCGTGGCGGACGGCTTGATTATGATTCCTGCCCCGAGCAAAGGCGGACGGGCCAGGAGGCGGTATTGGAATTCTGCCGTGGTGCAATGATCGACATTGCCGGCTTTGACCTGATGTTCCCGGATAATGGCCGTCCCGTCTTTATCGAGATTAATTTCCATTTCGGCCGCAAGGGGCTGGGCGGAGCTTCAGGGCACCAAAGACACATGTTGCGGGCTGTGCTGGATTGGCGAGCAGCTACTCTAGCGGCACTTGACAGGTCAACTTAGTTTGCCGCGGACGCTTCCGCAGGTTCACTTCAGCGATAGACCGACGTGCATTTTCCCCTTGCCGAAGCAACGTTCTAACGGTTCATGGATGCCAGAAATTCTGTATTGTCCTTGGTCCCTTGCATTTTATCCAGCAAGAATTCCATAGCATCGACCGGATTGAGTGGAGAGAGAAGCTTGCGCAAAATCCAGATGCGATTAAGATCATCCCCGGGAAGCAGGAGTTCTTCCTTGCGAGTACCGGATTTATTAATGTCGATTGCCGGAAAGATTCGTCTGTCGGCCAGCTTTCGTTCCAGAACGATTTCCATATTGCCGGTTCCTTTGAACTCCTCAAAGATCACTTCGTCCATGCGGCTGCCGGTATCTATGAGGGCGGTGGCGATGATGGTCAGACTTCCCCCCTGCTCTACGTTTCGAGCAGCCCCAAAGAACCGCTTCGGTCGATGCAGGGCATTGGAATCCAGACCGCCGGAAAGGATTTTGCCGCTTGGCGGCACCACGGTATTGTAGGCCCTGGCGAGACGGGTGATACTATCCAACAATATGACCACGTCGCGCTTGTGCTCGACCAGGCGTTTGGCTTTCTCGATCACCATTTCCGCCACCTGCACGTGCCGTTGTGGAGGCTCGTCAAACGTTGAGCTGACAACTTCCGCTCGCACGCTGCGCACCATATCGGTCACTTCTTCCGGCCGTTCGTCAATAAGGAGCACGATAAGGTAGGTGTCCCGGTGGTTGATGGTGATTGCATTGGCAATGTTTTGCAGCAGCATGGTCTTGCCGGTGCGGGGCTGCGCCACGATAAGACCGCGCTGGCCGAATCCGATCGGGGTTAACAGGTCCATGACCCGCGTGGAGTAGTTCTCCGAGGTTGCTTCAAGATGGACTCGACGGTCGGGATAAAGGGGGGTGAGATTGTCAAATAGGATTTTATCTCTTGCGACATCGGGATCTTCATAGTTCACTGCCTCGACTTTGAGCAGAGCGAAATAGCGCTCGTTGTCCTTAGGCGGACGGATCTGCCCTGACACACTGTCGCCCGTGCGCAGACCGAAGCGTCGAATTTGAGAAGGGGAGACATAAATGTCGTCCGGGCCGGGTAAGTAGTTGTAATTTTGGCTTCTCAGGAAACCGAAGCCATCGGGCAGGATTTCAAGTACCCCTTCACCATAAATCAAACCACTTAATTCTGCTTGGGCCTGCAAAATCGCAAAAATCAACTCTTGCTTGCGCATGGAGCTTGCGCCCTCGATGTTCAGGGCTTTTGCCATGCTCATCAGCTCCCTGATGTTCTTATTCTTGAGCTCTACCAGGTTCATTTCACCCTGTTGACCGATGTCATCCCGATCCTTGTCCTGCTCGGCTACTTTGGACGTATTCTTGACTGATTCCGCCATGATTGCTGTTCTCCTTCGATATGAAGCCTATATAGAGTACATTACTTATCGGTTATAGTTTTTGACTGCTGAAGACCTTTTCCGGATCGTCCTAGATGGTTTTCTTGCTGGGAGTCATGAAGATTTCAAGGAAGTTGCTTCACTGCAAGGAAATGGGTCTGCAAACCAGCTCACGCAACGCGTCAGGTATGGATTTTCGTTGTTCCCTCCGAGGGCAAAGAAAAAGGTGAGATTTACCGGGGTTAGAATCCCAATCGTGTCCAAATGCTGGGTTTCCGGTCTCCCTGGTCGACATGTTTCTGACATTCTGCGAGCATCTTGTCAATCTGATCCTGGTATCCCAATGCTGTCACCGCATCCGGATATTGCTTGGATATTCTGCCCAGTCTATCCATAGCCGGTCCATATCTTTCCTGTTTAAAATAAAACTCGCCGACATAAAATTCACGGGCTACGGTGCGCTTTTGGCACTCAAAGAGCTGTTTTTTGGCTCTGCGAGCATATTCCGATTCCGGATAAGCTTGGATCACACGCTGAAAACCCTCCATGGCCAGTCGCGTCTCTTCCTGATCACGATCAATAGTGCTGAACGAAAGGAAATGGCACATGCCGATCTGGTATAGCACGTATGGAACTACCTCGTTGCGAGGATGCAAGCGCACGAACTCTTCATAGGCAATAGCCGCATCGGTATATTTCTTATCAAAAAAGTAAGCATCTCCCAGTTTGAGCTCAGCCAGGATTGCGTATTTACTGTATGGATAACGCTCTTTCAGTTGCTGGAAATCCTTCACTGCGTCTCCATAGTCTTTTTCCTTCATCTTTTGCATCCCCTCGACGGCCAGCTGCTCAGCATTTTTCTCAGTATCAGAGCTACCGCCGCCAAAGAGGTCACCGAAGTAGAAATTCACAAGATAAGAATTACAGCCCGAGGTTCCAAATAGAATAAAAATAAGTAAAAGACTCAAACCAATTCGCGAAACCGAATTCGACCTCCTGAACAATCTCGCCATCTATCACCTTCCGGTTGGATTAGCGGCATCTCCTTCGCCCATTACGCCATTCTCGAGCGTCAAGGGCTGGCGGCTCTGCCTGAATCATCAAAACGTTGTTTTCTGTGCGATTGACGGTAGTATAGCGAAGGATATCAAATTCGGCAAATACATCTTGATGAAAGATATTTCCATCTTGCAGCTTCAAGACTGCAATACTCACTTTTGAGCTCTATTGATCGTTCTAGGGCTTGACAATACAATTCCAAGCGGGATGCCCGAGCCTCAGGGTAATATGCCTGAGCGCGTTTTTTCCGGCGGAGGCCGAAAACATTGCTTCGCAGGCTCAGAGTGCACAAACCAGCCCGCAGTTCTTTCCGCTTTGTGTCCGCTAATACTGTGTCATAGCCGTCACTGATTTTGTTGCCGGAAAAAACGCTCAGGGGGAATATGACCACACTCTCATATTTTATATGCGGGTACCCACTACAGGTTTTCGGGGAATGTCAAACACTTAGCTAATGACTTTGTCAATGGCTGCGGCGATTTGAGATTTGGCCACCGCTCCTGTGATCTGCTCACTAACATTGCCACTCTTAAAAATGATCAGTGTTGGAATGGCACGGATGCCGTATCGAGAGGGTGTCTTTGGATTGTCATCCACATTGCATTTTGCCATTTTGACTTTGCCGGCATATTCGGCTGTGAGCTCCTCAATAACCGGAGCAATGGCACGACATGGTCCGCACCACGGTGCCCAAAAGTCTACCAGAACAGGAATATTTGACTGTAGGACCTCTTGTTCAAAGGTGCCGTCGCTGATCTCCACAATATTTCCCGCCATTAAAAAGCTCCTTTTCTTTAGCGCACACCGCAGCAAAATTGCTCTACACAACGATTATCTCTTTAAAAGGAACAGCTAATCTGTCATATAAACTAAACGCAACGCGGTTGTCAATCTACAATGACAACGTGCAAAGATAACCCTTGCCTGCTCACAGCGAGAACTGAGAGAATTCTATTTTCTGTTAAGGTTTGAAGGCGAGTCCCGAATGGCTGATCGCAAGGTTTTTTTTCGTTGCCAGCAGTGCGGCTATCTTAGCCCGAAATGGCTTGGTCGCTGCCCCGACTGTCAGACTTGGCACAGTCTTTTGGAAGAGTCTGGGACAAGGGGCACTGACAGGGCGGGGAAAATATCGCCCTCCTCCTCGCCGGTTTCCCTGGCCGATATTCCTGTGATTCAGGAAGCCCGGATGCTGACAGGCATTAACGAGTGGGACAGAGTGTTGGGAGGCGGTTTGATTCCCGGCACTATCGCGCTTCTTGCAGGCGACCCCGGTATCGGTAAATCTACCTTGCTCCTGCAAAGTTTGGCTTGGATGGCTCAACAAGCACGGGTGCTCTATGTCTCCGGTGAGGAAAGTCCGCAACAGCTGAAAATGAGGGCCGAACGCCTGATGGTGCAAGCACCTGATCTGTATGTTTTTTCCGAAAACCTGCTGGAAAGCGTTTTTGAAGTAGTTCTGCAGACCCCGCCCGCCATACTGGCGATCGATTCTATCCAAACCATTTACACCAGCTCGCTCGATGTCTCCCCGGGATCGATCAGTCAGGTTCGCGAATGCGCTTCACGGCTGATGAGATTGGCTAAAGAAAGAGGCATAAGTGTTTTTCTAGTCGGTCATGTGACCAAGGAGGGATCTATAGCAGGTCCGAGAGCACTGGAACATTTGGTGGACACCGTGCTCTATTTGGAGGGTGATCGTACCCACGCGTTTCGCGTTCTGCGGGCTGTCAAAAATCGCCATGGGTCCTGCAATGAGATAGGCGTGTTTGAAATGAAGGATGCCGGGATGGAAGAGGTACCCAATCCGTCCAAGTTGCTCCTTTCGGAACGTCCAACCGGGGTCTCCGGCTCGGTTGTGGCATGTTCAATGGAAGGGTCGAGGCCTTTGCTGGTTGAGTTGCAGGCCCTTGTTTCGGCGACCAGCTGGACGCAACCGAGGAGGACCTGCATGGGCGTAGACGGTAATCGACTCTCCTTGTTGCTGTCGGTTCTGGAAAAGAAGGTCGGCTTTAACTTCAGCCAACAAGATGTGTTTGTAAACGTCGCAGGGGGAGTGCGTCTTGCAGAGCCGGCCGCCGATTTGGCCATAACTACCGCACTAATGAGCACCTATTTGGATCGCCCCGTAGCGGAGGATCTGGTGGTGTGGGGAGAAGTCGGCTTGGCGGGAGAGGTAAGAGGGGTCGGATATTCCCTTGCCAGAGTTGGTGAGGCCGAAAAGTTAGGATTTTCCAAACATTTGATTCCGAGAAGCAATGCCGAACGGTTGACTCAGGATCTGGATGTGGAATGCATCGGTGTCAGGTCCCTGCTTGATAGATCGGAAGAG
>JAVEVM010000086.1:0-8162 GCA_034005055.1 Desulforhabdus sp.
CAAAACCATGATACAATATACTCGTGGACATACTGGATCTCCTTTCCAAAGTTGATTGGTCTCTTCTTTAGAAAGGCACAGTATGTCCACTTTTTCAATTAAGTACGCTCAAACCGGATGAACCTGATTTTTTTCTGTGTATCTCGTCATGGCAAACCGTACATACGGTGATCAGGTTACTTTCCGTGTTGTCGCCACCTTCGGCATGGTGTTTTTTGTGATGTAACTCCAAGTGACGCGGGTCTGACCTATTCCATTCTTCGTGGGACCAATTGCATAGGGTACATTTGTAACTATCCCTACGAAGGACTTCTCTTTTAATGGGATCAGGAATATGCCGGTCATGTTCGGGGCTTTGGCGATCAGCTTCTAGTAGATACATACCTACTTCAAGATCCGGGCGGCCTGTATTTTGGGTTACAACAGGCCAACCGAATTCAGTGCGTAACTCTCTGACTCTTCTTGCCCACTCCGATCTATCTTTTGCTAAATATTTCAATTCCTCACCGGTTACTTTTTGACCGACGTTTGCCCTCAAATATTTCAATATTTTGTCGCGGACTGAAATATTTTCTCTTCTGATTTCATTGGCGAGGTTCCAACGATGGGCCGCATCTCTATCTTGCTGTGTAGAAAGCAATATATAATCGGAAGGCCCCATTGTTGTTACATCAATATTCGGAAGGGGGAATTCATTTTCTTCCGCCATTTGTTTGGCTGTCAGACCACTGACAATCGACCACCCGAACTGTACTTTTAACTCTCTGACTCTGCGGGCATATTCCTGGATACCGGAAACGACAAGCAGCTCATCGCCGCTAATGATTATTTTCGGATACTTCCGAAAATAATGAAGTATTCGATCCCTTGCGCTTCTTGCAATGGTTGAGGGAATAAGAGATTTACCGAGATCACGCAAATGGCTAAAACAAGGGACAAGAGAAAGAACTTTGTTCCGTAAACTATCGGATTTTAATTCCTGTTCAAAATTGGTTAATAAATCCTGTAGTTCTTTTCTGATTTTTTCAGATTTCATGTCCGGTATTCTCTGTCATCTTCCGAGAAACGAAAGGAGCTTGGTTTTCAGTTTATTCGTGTCATTCACTTCACAGGTCCAAACTGTTAATACATCCCAGCCTAATTCCTTTAGAGCATTAACAGTTGCTTTGTCTCTTTCAATGTTCTTATCCAATTTTTCACGCCAAAATTCTTCATTGCTTGAGGGACGTTTAGAGCGTGAACAATCTGCATGGCCATGCCAAAAGCAACCATGGACAAAGATAACTTTTTTATGTTTGGGCAAAGTTATATCGGGTTTTCCAGGCAAGTCCTTTCGGTGGAGTCTGAATCTATAACCCAAACTGTGAAGCAAAGAGCGGACGGCTATTTCCGGTTTGGTATTTTTGCCGCTTACGCGCGACATAATTTGACTTCGTTTTTCTCTTGAGAAGACGTCCATCGGCCATATTTTTGATCAAGAAGTAATCTCACAACATCCGCCACCCGAGCGGCAAGTAAAGGCGGCACGGCATTGCCGATTTGTTTGGCTATCTCTATTTTGGAGCCTAAAAATTTGAAACTATCAGGAAAACTTTGAAATCGTGCCGCTTCCCGATGGGTTATCGGCCTATGTTGCTCAGGATGCAAATAGCGCCCCTTTTCAGGTTTGAAAAATTCGGTGCGTATCGTTACCGACGGCTTGTCCCACCAAAGCCTGCCAAACAGGTCCGTTCCTCCTGATTTTTTTCTAATCCAGCATTTTGGGGTTAACTCCGGGGCAATTCTTTGGAGATCAAATCGGTTCATTCCTTCTTTTGGAATTGCTCGATATCTTTTGCGGCTTAATTCCGTGGGGGTTCTGCCAAAATGCAAATCTAAAGGGTGAGGGCCATTTCTTATTTCCGTCCCTTCGGGGGGCGGCAAATCGGCAATAGCATCTCTTACAGTTTTCCACTTCGGCGGTGTTGATAGGTATTCCTCCTTATTAAAAGGAAGAGTTAACGGTTTGCCGTTCCCATTGGGATTAAAATGGGTTTTCCGAGGTGGAAACAACACAGACGGATCGGTAAAGTTGCAACCGATAATGAATGCTCTGGTACGAGTTTGAGGAACCCCGTAATCCGCAGCGACTAATTTATCTTGCCAAACTTGAAAGCCGAGAGACCTTGCCGCTTCGACAATTTCACCATGCTCGAAGGTGCCAAGTAACTGGGGCACATTCTCCATGACAAAAATTGATGCCCCTGAGCGCTCAACAACCTCTAAGTATGGCCGCCACAACTCCTTGCGGGGATCATTTTTACGATTTTTATTTAAGAGACTGAAGCCTTGACACGGAGGACCGCCGATTACAACATCAGCTTTTGGTATCTCGATTTTTCCTTGTTCAAGTATTTCGACAATGTCACCGACGACACAATGAGGGCCAAAATTTTCATTATATGTGTCACCGCAAAATTGATTAAAGTCGTTTGCCCAAACGGATTGGAATGGTTGGCCGAAAACCTCTGAAAACCCTAACGACATACCACCGGCGCCACAGAATAAATCAATCAAGCGATATCGTTTATGGCTTTGAAGCAACTCACCTGAACAGCGAGAATGGTAAGTCGCTTCGTCTTCTTTTAAGATATAAGCTTTGTCTATTTCTATCGTATCTTCAATTTGATACATAACCAAACCGTCTCAGTTGCAGAATTTTTTTCAGAGTATTCCGGATTTTACCATTTTGGGCAAAATTTTCATCTCCGTAATTATCAGGTTGGTGGTCCAACGCCCCTTACAACGCGTTGTTAGCTCTCGGCTTCATTCGACTCTTGTTCTTGAATGTACCGAACCAACAGACGACCAAGCGACGTGATTTGATGAGATTTCCCTCGGAGCTCAATGAGACCGAATCGCATGAGTGTGTTCTTGTAACTGTCCTGCAACGCCGCTCGATCTATTTGACCCTGCGGCGCCCCAGTTTCCCGGCTGATTGGCATAAGCACATCCGGGTGCTTCCTGACTAAATCTTGATGCGGGCCAGCACCGAACACCGGATTCAGTGAGAAATAAAGAAGCCACAAGATTTCAGGGTCGGTTAAGTCACGATACAAATTCAGTAGCTTCCGGGCCTCTTCGTACTTTATTTCTTCAGCTGACAGAGATCGGCCGACCAAGCGGGCCAAATGCTCTTTTCGTTCAGAGGTGATTGAATGCACTGCCTGCGTCAGGCCTTCCTCAAGGATATCGAGACCTTCAGCACCACGAACATTCTTTTCAAATTTCTCAAGGCGAGTGTCTAAACGATGAACCTCGACATCTAGGTAGCGCAGGAACTCGACAACGCGATCAAGGCGCTGATTGGGAATAAGTGCGCCTATTGCCTCAGCAGCCAATGGACCGATAATCGGACAAGCCCCAACAACACCTTTTGCGACAGAAGCTAGACGATCTTGAGATGCGGGTTCTAGGTTGGGCATGAGGTTCCCACAACAGAATTAACGAGAACATCTGCGGCTTGACCGCTGAATGTTTTTGTTAGAAATATGAATGTTCTTACGGGATTTCCCTTTTGGCCCGAGTACGACCGGCTACAGCTGAACATAACGATAACAGTCTCTGATAAATTCACAAAAGTACTTACCTACAGAAGCCGCTGAGAGCAACTGATCGTACTCCGATACTGGTACATCAAAATATTGGTAGACGGAGCCGCGTTGGAATTCCACCTCCAAAGTCATAGATTCTGCATCATAGCCTACTGAAACGAGATTGGATGAGACAACAGGCATGCGGTTCATTCCGGCCCCTCCTCGTTTTCAAGTTGTTCCCTGCCCTCACTGCGCCAGGCGCGGAGTACTTCTGTGTAGTCTTCCTCCTGGCGGGCGGCATTCCATCCCCCTTCACCAGTAGGGTTGTGCACCTTCGGGTCGTCACTGTCTGGTCGCCGATTAGCCGGTGGCACGTCTATCAGAGCCCTTAGGGGGAGCTGAACACTCTCTCCTACAACTATTGCCTCACCAGTCCGCAAGGCTGGGAGCATAGCGAGCAACCCTTCGAGGTTGTCCGTTACCGTGCTTGTCACATGTGCGCGATCAGTCGCATTCGCGAGGCGCATAGCGAAAATCGTTCCGCATTGAGATAATATGGTTGGATCGATTTCACCAGGACGCTGACTAACAATCATAGCGCCCAAGCCGTACTTCCGGCCTTCCTTGACGATTCTGCGAATTGCCAATGCAGCAGGACCGCTGGCGCCTGAACTCAGATAGTTGTGCGCTTCCTCCAGAACAAAAAGGAGTGGACGATTACGACCGCCTTCTGGCAAGGAGCGGGCCCACAGCAAAGCGTCCGATAAAAGGCGGACGAGCACTCCGACTAGGTTGGTGAGGATGGAGGCAGGCACCCCTGATAGATCAAGGATCGTTATGGGGTTATTGCCGCCGACCCACAACTCCAGCAGCGAATCAAGATCCTGCGCTGGCTGTGCGTCGAGATTCTCAGCCGTGGGCTCTGGACACCACGGCCCTGGGCGGAACAAAAAGTCATATCTACTGTCTTGAAGCGCTGATTGCATTGCCAACACATGACGTCGAATGTTCAACGCTGAGGCCGCTAAATAGACACGATTCGCGCCTCCAGCCGTTATGGGGCGGTACCGTGGCGGGATCACACTCATTATATCGCCGAGGATTGGCTGACCATTCTCGTCGCTCTGAATTGCTTCAGTCTCTTGGGACTGATTCTGTCCCTGAGCTGTGTGAGTCGAGCACACCAAACGGTACAATTCATACCAAAGCCGATGGATGCTGAACGGAATCGGGGTATCCACTGTCATCGTATCTGGCGTAACACCATCCCGAGGCTTCGCTTCAAGAGAGGCGAGTTTCAGTTCCCTCACCTTGTCAACTAGTCCTGCTCGATCCGCGTCATTGAGTCCAGTAAACGGTGTAACACTCAGCAGTTCGTCGAAACTCAGAGCCCAGTAAGGTACGTAAAGCTGTCGCTCCCCTACCGCCTCGTTGGCATTCACGCGGAAAAGGGTCGCCCGATCACTCAGGGCACTATAATACTCGCCGTGGAGATCGAAGATTATCACTCGTGCTGACGGATTGCGCACTGGGTCAGTAAGTGTATCGAGAAGACCGGCCACTGTTGTAGATTTGCCAGCTCCGGTCGTACCAACGACTGCACAGTGACGCATGATAAGTTTATTAATGTCAACGAGCGCAGGGATTGACTCCGCACTGGCAAGGCTTCCGAGTCGAACGAGATTGGGCATGCTCGTCGAGCCGTAGACTCTTGCCAAGTCGCTATCAGTGACAAGATGAACCTCATCTCCGATAGTCGGATACTGGGAGATCCCCCTTTCAAATGCTCCTAAACGTTGGCCCTCTCCTATCAACTGAACCCGCATCCAGCGGTGGCCGTGTGGCTCCAGCGCTGCAAGCGCATCGGGAACTGCACCCGCACCCACCTGCGACACTATTCCAAAGAGGTCAGTGAAACCAATCGGGATCCGAATGAAGCTACCGATTTGGCCAATGCGGTAGCCGTGCCCATCGATGAACACCAGTCCTGAAACGGTGTCCTGATCAAGAGCTACACTCACTGTTGCGCCGTGGACATCCTGCACAGTTCCCAAGTAGGTCGCGATACTCACTTTGCACCCTCCGGAGCTGGCTGGAGTGCAATTCCCGCAATCTCAGCAACAAAACGTCCAAGCACCGAAAAGTCGCCGAGGCCAAGGGTTGCACATTTTGCCCCTCCGCCATTCCCGGTATCGACTGGTTTCCACTTGATCCACTCGGTGTCTTCGGTGTTTGCCTTGGATCCATCAGTATCAGGCCACCCACCCTGACGGCCGCCGATAATGCCTCCATCACTACAGAGAACGCTCAGATTACTGCGACGCTCAGCTAAAGCACACGCATCGGGGTATTCGCTTATCGCGCCGTACATTAGAGCGAACGCTGCAGCCGTCTGAGAACACTCAAGACCTTGTAGGATGACTTCGTTGAGATGCTCGTCCCGAAAGGAAAATCCACACAAAATCAAAGTAGCGCCCGGCTTCTTCATGAATGCGCGCAGTCTATCTATCATTGCAAGGTAGGGAAGTCTTCGGCTCTGCTGGTATTTCAGGTGCGAGGGGTGAATAACCCGTCTTGCACCTCCACCTTCACTTGAAGTTCCCCTAAACACGCCACCGGAATCGTTCTGGTACCAGTTGATCGATCCATGCATCTTCCAGAGACGTGCCCATCTCGGAGGAAGCATGTCTTCCTCCATGGTGCGCAAATCAAAGAACGGTCGCCGCACGCCAGCAAAACCATCGAAGTATGGAACGCCCCGATCTTCGAAAGCTTGTTCCATAAGTAGGTCATAGTTCGTCGTGAAAATCTCAATTGGGTTCTCCCTGCGAACCGCGTTCACCCAAGCGGCCAACTGGTGATAGGGGCCTAGGACACTAGGTAGACTCTTATCTGCAACTTCGTGGATAATAAAGCATAACTTTGCATCAAGGCGGTCCAGCTGTAGACCTGTCAGGCCACGTGCGGATTCGTTACCCGCAACCGCACGAAGCGCTCGAATTTGAGTCAACATATCCTCAACCGTAGGGGCCGGTTTGCCATCTTGTTTGAATTGGTCCTCAATATTTGCCAAGAGAGGCCCGAATTCCTCATCCGGATTAATCTGTTCCCGAATCATCTCTGTGAGACCAGCGATATCGGGGATGAGTGGGTTGCTATCGGGTGGAACACGAATTGAGACGGGGCATCCAGCGCCGAGGAAGAAGGCAAGAGGCTTCTTGTCACTCGACAGACATTGCTGCAGATACCCCACCTGTCTGTTCAAATCATATACAATGGACATCCTTCCTCCTACCGGATTAAAAAGTTATTATCCAGACCTGGATAATATTCCGAATGTAATGATATCTCGTTAGTTTTATTTCCACCTGATTACTCTATTTTTTTTATCAATGTCAAAAGGATGTTGTAAAAGAAAGTTCATTCCTAACAAGCCATCTGTTCCGTGTTTTTCTTTAACAGCATTTGTACTTATTACAAAGTCTTCTTCCACAAAAGGACCTACATGAAAGTAGTCAACTTTATATTGTACTGTTTTTATTGTTCTCCCGTCTGCAATGTTAGATTTACCTTCACTAATTTTTCTTGGTCTCAAACGGCTAATGACGTCTGGGTGTATTTGTGTTATTCCACAACCTGTATCTAAGGTAAGTTTTATTTCTTGCCTATATCCATTATTTTCAATTATTGCTAATACTACTATAGTTCCACCTTGATAGTAGAATTTTGTTTCTCGTCCATAGGGATTCAGATCCTCGATGATCTCCAGGGTGGGGTTGTTTTTGGGGAAAGTGGTGTTTGAGTATTGCAGATTACCGTCCTTATCTTTCCATTTGTAAATGTATCCTTCGCCGGCTTTGATGTTGTCTAGGATTTTTTCAAATGCTTCGGCTTTTTTTTCGCTTTCTGTTTTTTCTCTCGGGACGAATGTGGATTCTATTTCAGGTTCCGGATCAGGCCCAAAGTGGTTTGAATAAAATTTCCCTGGGCCACCTTCCACAATGACCTGTATGAGAATTACCGCCAGGACAGTGATGATGAAATAAGGTGTTTGTTTTCTCACTCAGGAAACCAGCAATAATGAACCTATGGGCATCGTGTAGCTTGAGATTGAACTGATCTTATGCTATCTTGGATTTTTCAGTAATATTATGTTGTTCCTGCCGTTCATCCTTTCTTTTCTTCCATTCGACGAATTCAGGGGACTTGTTGTCAAACTGAACCTTGAACCAGATTTTCATATCGTTGTTTCCTCGGCCTGATTCGTTCAACCACTCCTGAATTTCCAGCAACGTTTTGTCCTCTATATCTCCTTTTTTTGTTTTCTCACCATAAAACAGATAATTCAAGTCATAATTGTTTTTTACCGCCCAATCGAAAATTCATTTTTATCCCTTAGCCGAAAGAAAAACGGCCCAAACTGGTTCCGTTGACCGACACCGATCCTGATTTATTGCAGAATCACTGCTGTCTCACAATTTCGCCCACAACAAAATTTGCGGAGAAACAACGGGTTGAGTGTCAGGTGGCTTGAATAGTTCGATAAAATTGCGTCTTTCAAAAAGATTCAGTTGTAACAAGCGCAAT
>JAVEVM010000087.1:0-8157 GCA_034005055.1 Desulforhabdus sp.
CTCCAGCCCAATTATCCCCTATCAGTCAAATTTTTTACATTGCCTGAAAAAAATCATTAAAGTTGCGCCGCAGACCTGTCGATTAGAGTAGCAAATGGACAGAGAAGCTGGTGGATGGTTGGAACAAAAACAATCTAAATTTTGACAGGGAAGTCAAAAAACATTTCAAGGAGGAACAACCATGGCTCTTACAATTAACACTAACGTCAATGCACTGAACATTCAGCGGAACCTGACCTTAACCAACAGCAAGGTGTCCGATTCGCTGAAGCGCCTTTCGTCGGGACTGCGCATCAATTCGGCAAAAGATGATGCATCCGGTCTGGCTACCGCCAACGCATTCAAGGCAAAAATCTCATCTATGAAGGTCGCCTCACAGAATGCCTCAGAGGCTCAGTCGATGCTGCAGACCGCAGACGGTGCCTACAGCAAAATTCATGACATCTTGATTCGAATGAAAGACCTGGCCACCCAGGCTGCTTCCGGGCAGACCGAGAACCTGGCAACGATCGACTCCGAATTTCAGGCTCTCCAGTCGGAAATCGATCGGATTGCCGGTTCTACGACGTACGGCAGCACCACTCTCGTTAGTGGAGGAACGATATCCACCTCAGGAGTCACTTTCCAGGTTGGCGCTACCAATGCCGGAAACAATCAGTTGAATCTGAAATTCGATGCCGCGCTTACCTCGAATCTGGGCGTCAGCAGAACAACGAACAGCGTCGGCGTCGGCTCCACGGCCTCCGCTGCATCGGCCATGACCGCAATCGACGCCGCTCTAACCTCAATCAATGCCTCCATGGGGAAAGTCGGTGCGTATCAGAATCGTTTGCAGTACACGATCGAGAATCTGGCTATCAGCATCGAGAATTTCTCCGCTTCGGAATCAGCCATCCGCGATGTGGATATGGCCGCCGAAGTGACCAATTTCACCAAGAACCAGATCCTGCAGCAGACCGGCATTGCCATGCTCGCTCAAGCCAATATGGCACCGCAGCAAGTCCTGTCGCTCATTGGCTAAACTGAACATCCCTTTACACCATCCAGCACTCGGAAAGGCGGCCACAAGCCGCCTTTTTTATTCAGAAAAATTGCCTCACAAAAGCTTAAAGCTTTGTCGCTCAGATGCCGATAAAATAAGCAAGAAATAAAAAGCGATTAACCCCGATGGAGGGCAGATACAATGGGTCTCAGTATCAGTGGATTGAGCAGCGGGATCGACTGGAAAAGCATGATCGAACAGCTCGAACAGGTCGAGGTTGCAGCAAAGATAAACCCGTTGAACACTCAGAAGGCCAAATACCAAAACAAGGTTTCGGCTTGGGATTCACTCGGCAGCAAGCTTTCCAGCTTGCTGAGCGCCGTCGGCAATCTGAAGGACTCTACAGATTACAATGTATTTGCAGTTTCTTTGAGCTCATCCTCGGCCTCAGTGTCGGCTGACAGTATTCTTTCGGCTACCGCCGGAAGCAATGTGAGCAAGGGGACCTATGACATCAAGGTGACCCAGCTGGCCCAAGCCGAAAAGGTGCAGTCCGTCTCGGTGGCGGCTCAGGACGGCGATGCCGGGTGGAGCGGCTCCATCACCCTGGAAGGGCATGAAATTTCACTTGACGGCAAATCGCTGCAGAGCATCAGAAGCGACATCAACGCACTGAACAGCGGCGACAACCCGAGCGGTGTGATTGCCAGCATTCTGCAGGTTTCTTCAGACGACTTTCGCCTGATTTTGACCGCCGAAGAGACCGGTTCCGCCGGGATAGACTTGTCCGAATCTCCGTATTTTGACCCAGCGTCCCTGCAGGCCGGTCAGGATGCACAATTCTCGATCGACGGCATTGCAATGACAAGGTCCAGCAACACTGTCACCGATGCAATCCCCGGATTGACCTTGAACCTGCTTTCCGACGATGCACCGACTACTGCCATTACGGTCAAAGTAGACCGGGACGAGCAGGCCGTTGAAGGCAAAATCCAAACCCTTGTCGATGGCTACAACTCGGTCATCTCTTACATCAATTCGCAAATGACTTATAATCAAGAAACGAACACCACCGGCGGAGCACTGTTCGGCGATACCATGCTCAAATCAATCAAGAGCAATCTGCAGAACACGATTCTTGCCGCCGACCTTTCAGGCTATGGAATCTCTTTTGACAGAAACGGCAAATTGACTTTGGACTCAGACGATCTGCAATCGGCATTGGATTCTGATTTTGCCGCCACGGAGGCGGCATTCACCGGATTCAGTGAATCATTGAATACGCTTTTGAACAACTTGACGGATTCAATTGACGGCACGGTCACGCTGCAGAAAAAAAGCGCGCAAGATACTGTAGGTAGGCTGGAGAAAAAGATCACCAACACCCAGGACTTGATCGATCGCAAAATGTCTGCTCTTACCAGCCAGTACATCGTCATGGAAGCGGCCCTCAGCGAAATGCAATCGCTGTCCGACTGGCTTGGCACTCAACTGAGCAGCCTCTCCTCCAAATAAATAATCGATACAGATGATGACGTTCAATCAGGAGCAAGCAATGATGAACAACAATGCAGCCATGTGCACCAATCCGCCCCTTGGTAATCCTCCTCCTTCACCTCAGCAATTGGTGGTCATGTGCTACCAGGCAGCTATTCGGGATCTTCAGCAGGCCAAAGAATTCCACCGCAACGGCATTTCAGAAGCGGTCTACAAGAGGGTTCGACATGTTCAGGATATCGTTACGGAGCTTCTGGTCGGATTGGACTACGAACGAGGCGGAGAAATCGCCCGAAATCTGAGCCGCATTTACAATTTCGTACTTCGTCAGCTAATTGGTATTCACAATAATCAAGAGGAAGCCTGCTACGATCAGCTGATCCAGATTCTGGAGAATTTGAAAGGCGCTTGGGAAAGCCTCAACTGATTAGCCACATAGGGAGGAAGATCATGGTTTATGCTGGAGCATTAAGAGCTTATCAAAAAACAAACGTCGAATCTGCCGACAATTTGAAGCTGGTGATCATGTGCTATGAAGCGGCCATAAACGATCTCAAGGTGGCAAAAGAGCTCCATGAAAAGAGACAGATCGACTCTTGTTACGACAAGCTGCGGCACGCTCAGGATATTATCACCGAGCTTCTGGTAGGGCTGGATTACGAGCGCGGCGGCGAAATAGCACGAAATCTGAGCCGCCTCTATAACTTTGCACTGCGCCAGATGATAGGTATCAATTCCAGACAGGACACATCTTCCTATCAGCATCTTATCAGTATGCTTTCCGAGCTTAAAGACGCCTGGGAACAAGTCAGGCAATCCGGATATGCCCCCTCCGCCCTGAGGCAGGCAGGCATCGCCTGATCCGATCAGCGCACCGGTGAACTTCATGTTCTCACTGCAGGACCGAAATTGGGGGAATTTTCGTGACACATGAGGAGATAGAACGCACTAAATCAATTCTCAGAGAGTTGCTGGAATACACGCGAGAGCTCTCGCTCTGTACCGACAATCGAGAACTTGATATTTCGGGCCTGACCCGTATGTGTCGGCACAATTTGAGACTGTTGCAGAACGATAACGTCAGCGCCAACTCGATTCAATCAACCAGGCCCGGCCAAGCTGAAGAAAATCTCGCGAAGGATGCTCAGGTCTATAATTTATTGTCTGTCTTGGCCAGGGCAACCGAGCAAAGCATAAGCGCGCTCAGGCAACGTAAGGATCAAATCGAAGATGAACTGAATGGCTTGCGTCGATCGAAAAAAGCGGTCAATGCCTACCGCGGTCGGAAATGACCACTTACCAGTCCTTTCGGATATGCAGAAAAAGCCGGCATCAAGCGGTGATCGAGGATTATAGACTCGGCTTCTGATTCCCGTATTCTCCCCGGCAACTCTAGAACTGGATGATCCCCAGGATCTTCAAGAGTACTCCCAGCAACCCCAAAAATGAAATGGTGATGGCGATACTGAACATGCGTATTGTGAAACCGCGCTGACGCACATCGCGCTGGTCCATTTGTCGGTCAGCCGATCGATAGCCGCGTTGATCTTGTCCAGATGTTTGTCCATCAGCTCAAAGCGGTAATCGACCTGCTCAAAGCGTTTGTCGACAGAGCCCTTGAAATCCTTAAGCTCTGTGTCCAGCCGCTCAAAACGTTTATCGACCTGCTCGAAACGGTAATTCATCGATTCTTGCAGTTGTTTTTGCCCTTTCCGCAGCTCGTTTATCTGGTGCGGCAGGAAATCAAAGCGACTTTCGAAATACACTTGGTTGTTGGAATGATATTGGCGACCAGCAAATCAATGGTGCGCTGATTTACCAGCAGCTCTTCAGGTCTACTCTCGGCTTGTTTGTGTTCCTGCCTTTTCTCGTCGGCCATGACTGTCGTTCCTGAGCTGGTATTTAACACACCTTAGCATTTAGCTTTGGCGCAAGCAAGAGCCGCTCCGCATCCTGGCGGTCAAATGCAGCTGAATGTGAGCTCGCGCTTCAATCAATATAGGAATAAAGAAAAACTCCTGGGCGGAGTCGATCGGGACAGTGACTGACTTACCAAACAAGGCCGACGAGGCTCTGGTACCGTGCTTACTCCACTGACTCAATATATTTTGGCAGGTCACGAGAATCTATGGACCACTGGGCAGCTATTCGAGTTATCGAATTAAATAAAAGTGGACCGGTGAGGTGCGGGCGAGGGGTTTTCTTTTCGCGATCAAAGGAAACGATGGTTAACACAAGGAGGTCATCGGGATGCTCCACCTCGAGCTGCGCTATGTTATCTCTAGGTACTTTATATTTGATCCCCAAAACCTCCGGCGGGCAAACCACAAAGGCGACTCGCGGATCATCTACCGCCTGCAGCCATTGGAAAGGGCCGTTCCCATGTTCTAAGAGCACGTACCGCTTCAAATTTTCAAACCCGGGAATGCCCCAGGGAAATTGAATCGCGGTCTCTTCTCCCAACTCGAGCGGACCAAAACGTATTGTGTCAATGCGCATATTGTCGTCTCAATTTTCCGGAAGCCTATCCCAGAGAATCCTGTTGCGCGGTCTCACTTTTTTCACTTCCAGGGACTTTTCCGCCGGCCAGCGATGATCTTTTCCGAACGGCGGCATCCGTTTTCTTTGGAAAAAGATCGACGAGAAGATCCATGTCACCGGTATCCATGCCGACAGCGTGGCGGTTTTCCTGTAAGATCTTCTGGTACAGCTCTTCCCGATAAATCGGTATATGGCGGGGGCTGCGGATGCCTATCTTGACCTTATTCTGCTCGATGGCAGTGATGATGACTTCGACATCATCCCCGATGCGAACTGATTCGCCTGCTTTTCTCGTAAGTACCAGCATGGCTTCCCATCCAATGTCGTTGATCGATTTGCGACAAATTTCGGCAATTGGTGAAAAGCCATATTAACAGGATCAGCCACGCATAGAAAGCAATATCAAGAGTTCAAAAATTGCCTCACCTCCTGTAATGCAACAGCGAGGTCAGCCAGCAATTTTTCGGTAGTGCGCATGTTAATACCGAGATCGGCGAAGACCTGATCCTGGTTTGGCTGCATGAATCCATCCACGCCACAGCCAATTCCTAAAGCCGAAACCATGCGATTTGCCACGTATACGATGCGGACCAAATCCTGGTGTTGAGTCGCCTGCAAAGGGGAGTGATGATGACCGATGGCAGCCACAACCTCTTCGGGAAAACGCCAGCGACGTGTAATTATCATTCCCAGTTGCTGGTGATCGATACCCAGAACCTGCCGCTCGGCATCAATGAACCGCACCTGTTGTTCCCGCACCAGAGCGAGTATTGATTCGAAATAGGCCTCCACGAAATAATTGAGGATGGTTTTGCCGATATCGTGCAGAAGTCCGGCAGTGTACGCGGTAAGAGAGTCCTTCCAACCGAGCGCCCTGCCGATCAGCTCGGTCATCAACGCTGTAGCCACTGCATGTTCCCACAGTTCCCCTTCGCGCAGGTCATAACCCTCCGCTCCGCTCTTAAAATAACGCGCGCTGCTGGCGGCGAGAATCACTTGCAGCAACTGTTGCTGCCCCAAGTAGACAATGGCGTCCTTTAGAGAGCCCACGGCATGCCGGCGCGCGTAATACGTTGATTGGCTCATTGCCAAGACTTTGGTCGTGATGGCCTGATCATACCGAATTACAGCTTCGATCTCGTTGACCGAAGCCATCCGCTTCAACAACGGTATTACCTTCCACATGACGTCAGGAAACGGCGGAAGAGATTCCGAAGATCGAATGATCTGCTCTAGATTTATCTGGGGCTTTGATGCGGACATTAACCCTCGCCTTTTTATCGACCACACAGGGGTGAAAAACAACCCGTCTCCATTTTATCTATCGAAATTCTTTCCCAATTACTTGAATCTTTTTTCCGCTTCAGGCTGCTGCCGGATGAAGATTTTAGATGGTCTCAACACCCTGCCAGACTGATGCAATAGGCTTGTTCCCCTTATTCTGATTCCCTTTGTGTAGATGTCTCCCCAGTAGTATTATATAGTTGCATGGAAATTGCTACTCAAACCCGGAAGCTCATCAACAAGTCTGGTGGGTCAGCTTGGTTGTCAAGGATCTCTAAACAAACATGCCGGTACAGAAAGAAACAGCTTCAGATCAAGATTTTAAAACTCTAAACCTGACTCCCGCCGCTACTCCCGCCCAGATAAAAAGGGCCTATCGGGAACTGGTCAGACGCTGGCACCCCGATCGTTTTCAACAACATTCCCTGCAGGACCAAATTTACGCTGAAGAAAAGTTGAAGGAAATCACAGGTGCTTACCGACGTATCTCGCAAGTCCTAAATAATCAAGGAGAGCATAAGCCGCAACCGCCACACGACGACCGGACGCAACCCCGAAAGCCGCCGCCAACGAAAAAGTCGACGGCCTCAAAAGCCGCATCATCACGCAAGCGAACCTCATGGAGAGCCCTCTACAGAACGACCGTCGAGCGGGTTTTTGCTCAGACTCGGCACAAGCGCGTAGGTTACTTCCTGCTTGCAGCTTTCTTCCTGTCGTTGCTCGCAATCATCAATATCTTGCCTTCTCCAGATCATACCACGCCGACTTGGGAAGCACAAAAACCGGCGTTGGACGTGGGCTTACAAAATGGTGTTAAAGCTCCTCCGGTGCAGCGGGAGGAGGTTGATTCCACGGTTGAGCCACCAAAGAAGCCGCCGCCGCCCGAAACTGCAGTCAAACTCTCAAAGGAAGCGTCTCCTTCCGCAGATCCGGGTCCAGGCATGGAGTACTTTACGCTTGGAGCAAGCCAGGCTCAGGTCCTCAACGTCCAGGGACCGCCCGGCAGAATCCGCGGTCAAACATGGATTTATAATCTCTCCGAAGTGCAGTTCAAAGACGGCCGAGTCCATCGCTACAACAATTTTGACGGCTCCCTTAAGATCCGCCTGCTTCCTTCCAAGCTTGTCGAAGAGCCCCCTGTTTTCTTTTCTCTGGGCTCCAGCAAGGACGAAGTGCTTGCCGTGCAGGGCACACCGACCCGAATCAGCAATCAAATCTGGACCTATGGATTCAGTGAAATCCGTTTTCGCGATGAGCGTGTGGTCGCTTTTGATAATTTCTTTGGAAATCTTAAAATCCGTATGCTGCCCTCCGGCGCAGGCGGTGCCGAAACCGGCAAAGACTTTTTCACGATTGGCTCCAATCCGGATGAAGTTCTGTCGGTACAAGGAACACCGTCGAGCGTCCAGGGAGACATGTGGTTCTATCATTTTTCCAACATCATATTCAGGCGAGGCAAGGTGCAATACGTTTTTGATACACCGGGTATCCTGCGTTTTCTGCCCCCTGAAGGTTAAGCACTCTACAACCATTTTGAGGATCAACCGGTCAAGACCCCTTGTGATCATTCACAACCATAAGATCGAATTGATGGCTCATCGCGGATTAATGGGATATGCTCCTGACTCAGCCACTTGGTTGAGTCAAGCCTCCGACTTGAATCCGCCGACCTTCAGGCAACTCAGTTGCTATAAAGCTTGCGAGCAGGCTGTTTCTCCATGTCGGATGCAACGGTCACAACGAAGTTGTTCAAATGTCAAAATGGTTCAAGTCGGAGACTTGAACCAACCTGAATCCCGCTAATCCGCGAAGAGTCGAATTGATTTTCTGCCTGGGCTGGTATAATCTCACGA
>JAVEVM010000088.1:0-8141 GCA_034005055.1 Desulforhabdus sp.
CGATCATCCGGTGTTAAGAAGGCGAGGATGGTTCGTCGGTGCCGCTGTCCACGGCAAGGGTCTCGAAGACATCGGCTGGTTTACCCCGGAAGGAGACGAGATGCAGGAAGAGCATTGGGGGGAGGGGTTTGCCAAATCGATGGCGCTGTTTTTGAACGGCCACGCCATTCGCAGTCCAGATGCCTTCGGTCAGCGAATCGTTGACGACAGCTTTCTGCTGCTCTTCAATGCCCATTTCGAGGAGATCACCTTTACTCTACCTGTACCCAAGGCCGATATCGAGTGGATTAAGGTGCTGGATACGGCTGCCGGTGGATTCACGGAAGAAGAGGAAGTGATCGGGTCGAGCCAGCAGATTCCGGTGCAAGGCAGATCTCTGATGCTGCTGAAGTGGAGTGACTCCCGCGAGTAGATTTGGAACCTGGAAAGCGCCATTCGCATCGTTTGCGAATGGCGCCCGAAGGCTTCCAAAACCAACGAGCCTGGACGCGCTGCAGCAGGAGCAGCAACAGATGCAGTAACACGCGGCATCGCCCACCAATTCGACATCTTTCGGATAGGGAGGGCGATGCGCACCTGGTCGAAATCAATCTGCACTCAGCCGTTTACAATTCGGCCGCCGTTGGGGTGCAGCACCTGTCCGCTGATGTAAGACGCATCGGAGGAGGCGAGGAACACGTAACAGGGAGCAACCTCGTCGGGCTGTCCGGCGCGCTCCATCGGGGTATTCTTTCCGAACGAGGCAACGTGCTCTAGATCAAAGCTGGCGGGAATGAGTGGCGTCCAAATGGGCCCCGGCGCCACGGCGTTGACCCGGATGCTCTTTTCCCCCAACTGCAAAGACAAGGATCTGGTAAAAGCAACGATTGCGCCTTTCGTTGAAGCGTAGTCCACCAGACCCGGGTGGCCGGCGTAAGCGGTTACGGAAGTGGTATTCAGGATCGAACCGCCTTCTGTTAAATGAGGCAAAACCGCTTTAGTCATGAAAAACATGGAATAAATGTTGGTCCTGAAAGTTCGATCCAGCTATTCCTCAGAAATTTCGGCGAGGCTGTTCCTCTGGTGCTGCTCAGCGGCGTTGTTCACCAGTATATGTATGCTGTCGAAAGCTTTGAGGGAAGTTTGAACGGCTTCCCGGCAGAACGCTTCATCGCCTACATCGCCGGATATGATGATGCATTTTCTGCCTTCTTTCTCCACCAGCCGCTTGGTATCCTCGGCATCGGCATGCTCGTCTTTGTAGGATGATGGCTACACTCGCACCTTCTTTGGCGAAAGCAATGGCAACGGCGCGGCCGATTCCGCTGTCGCCACCGGTAATCAAGGCCACTTTGTCCTCCAGTTTACCGCAGCCACGGTAAGTGTGCTCCCCGGTGCGCGGCTGCGGCTCCATTTCGGATCGGTGCCCCGGCTGTTCATCTTGCTGCTGAGGAGGAAATTCATTCTCTTCCCGCGCCACAATCAGACTCCCTCATACGAGCTTTTAACCGTTTCATTTATCTTTTCACTGGCTGTATGAACGGCTTTATCTACTACATTTTCGACTTTTTCCAGGGTCCCTTCGGCGGTAAGCTGTTGTTTTTCCGCTTCATCGGCTGCGGCTCTGCCGGCTTCCCGGGCGACGTTGACCGCTTTTTCTTTAAGCTCTCTACCCAACTGGGCGCCTTTTTTTAAGAAAGTTTCTCTGGCTTCGCCCATCCATTCGTGCTCGCGGTGTGTCTCCGGAATTAACAAGCCGGCCAGCGCTCCAGCTGCCAATGCCGCCGCACCAAGCACCAGCGGATGTTCCTGTATCATCTGGGAAAATGTGAGACGAGCCCGGCGATACTGATAACGTGCTTCGCCGCTCAGGTGATGGGCTCTTTCTTTCAGCTCCCCCACCTGATGTTGCGCCTCCTGACCGTAATGTCTCATTTTCTGCTCTACCCTTGCGGAGTAACCTCTGTGAGGCTTGTCCGAGGTCTCTTTGGCGACATGGCCGGCTTGCCCGACATGTTCGGGTTGAGGGGCCGACCGGTCGGTTGGATAGAGCTCAGATTCATGATATTCCTGCAGGGCCTCTTCCCGATCGCCGCCGTAATAACGGCCGCCCATCCAACCGTGCCTCTCTTCCCGTCTTTTCCAGGCGTCCACCATCAGCCAGCCCAATCCCAGGCCCAGCAGAGTTACCGGAATCGGGTTGTTTTCAACTTTTTGTCTGATTGCTCCGCCCACATCACTTATCTTGCTTCCTGTAGCTTCCATCATCGCTTCCGACCTCCTTAACACGGATTCCATAATCTTCTCCTTGGCCTGATCCAAAAGATACGAAGGTTTTAGTTTTTCTTCTATTGCTACCAGAGTGGCGGCCATCTCGGCTTCGGTCTGCCGAATCTCTTTGCGGATATGACTGAGCGTTACGTCCGAAATATTTGTTGGTTCTTCTGCAGCCAGTGCCTTCATTTGACCGGATGTTAAGTTATCTGCTTTCTCAGCCATTCCTTGTCCTCCTTCAGCTGCCCCATAGTTCGGTCCAGAGTCAGGTGAAGTCTGCGCACCCTGTTGATCCCTATGATCAGGATGAGAAACCCGAAAAACAGAGCACCCGCTGCAACTATCAGGGCAGCCAGCCACCATGGAGCCAACAGCGCCAATGCACAAACGGCTGCCGCCAGCAGGCAGAGCAAACCGGCATAAACCAGCAACCCACCGATGCACACATAAATGACATCTTTTGATACCAGTACGATTTTTCTGCTCAATTCAACTTTGGCATACTCGAGCTCCTGCCGCGCAAGTGTCGAAGCTTGGCGGGCAAGATCTCCGAAAAGCTGACCCAAAGAGCTGCCCATTTTCCTCTCTTCCATAACGCCTTGCTCCCGTCCCTGAGCTGACTATTCTGCTCCAGGCAATTATTGATATTCGACGGCCGCCAGTTTGGAATTGTCGGTCGATCGGGGCTCCTGCTGTGAAGTATGCTCTGAAGCCATGCCCGGGGCAGGACTGGAGCTTTTTAAAAATCTGGCCAGCAGTAGCCCGGCTGCGAACATGCTGCCGAAGAACAGGGTTGGCTGTCGTTTACCAAAATCTTCTACCCCGTCGACTATCTGCGTCATGTCCTTTTCTCGTATGTATTCTGCAAATCGTTCGGCTTCGTGGGCGAGTTGTTCGCTGTATTGTGCAGCCACTCCGTAATCCTGATCTCCAAGAGTACGGCCGCTATCCCGAAAGGCTTTGGCGAAGCCCTCTACCTGCCTGGCTACGGCACTGCGCTGCTCGGAGAAAAGTCGGCGCGCCCTGGTTTCTGTTTCGAACGCGATTTGTTTGCCGGTTTCCTGAGCCTTCTGCCCGACCTCGCCAACTGTGGATAAGATTGTTTCCTTAAGCAGACTTGCATCCATACTATTGGTCGTGGACCGATTCTCTGTGGTTTGTTCCATAACATCACCCCCGTAATAAGAAATCGCAAAATCTATTTTGCTGAAGCGCCATCTTCTGCCCCGCACTGTTTATGGACTTAGTAAGCATCGTTCTCTTGCTTCCTTAACTGCCGAAGAAAGGCTTCCGAGGTTGGTACGAAGACTGGATGTGTATGCTCAGCGGATCTTCCGCATTTTTCTAAGGCAGCTCCTCCGAAGCCGCTTCGTCGATTGCCTGGGTCGCTGCATATCAATCTAGGAGGCAGAGGTGAAGCAATCCATCAGGTCTATTCTGTATTTTGGGGAGGAGTTGCAGCACGAGGCGCCGAGAGGCGTTGTTTCACCTCGCCAAAGCTGAAGAAGGTGCTTGACTTAAGAGTTTGAGTTCAAAGCGTGGCGTGGTACCCGGCTGGTCAATCAGCTACCTCCTTTCTGGAGCTCTCAGTATCTTGCTCGACATGCCCACCGCGCTGCAACCATCCGGCTACCAGCCAACAGAGCAAGGCCCAGTTGGCTCCCATTGTCCAACCTGCCAGGACATCGGTTGGCCAGTGAACACCCAGGTAAATGCGGCTTATGCCCACCAGAACCGTCAAAAAGACAGCTACCAGAATGAAAAACGCCTTTTCCGTGCGGCGGGGATAGACTCGCGCCAGTAAAGCCCCCAAAGTCAGGTAAGTGATTGCAGACATCATCGAATGGCCGCTCGGAAAACTGGCAGTGTAGACAAATGTGCCGTGCGACACCAGATCCGGGCGAGGTCGATTAAAGCCATATTTAAGCATTGAGCTCAACAGCATGCCCCCACCTACGGCAGCAAGCAGAAACAGAGCGACTCGAGATTTTCCTCGAAGCACCAGAAAACCGGCCACTGTAGCAGTCAGAAACGTGAGTACCCCCATTCCGCCCAAAGCAGTAAAGTCGCGGCCAAGCACTTCCAGCCACTGTGGTCCCAGAGGATCGGAAGTGTCTGCGGAACTGCGCAATGCCGGCAGCAGGGCCTCGTCAAATGCATGAGTCTCTTTCTCCATCACTTCGTCTGCCAGCTCCACAAAACCCCAGATCCCAGCCGTAAGTGCCGCCAGCAGGACAAGTGTGGAAAGCTCATGGCGTCCCACCCATGAGAGCCAGCGGAAAAAAGAGCGCTTCTGTTCGATGTTTTTTGGATGGTCAGTCAGATACGTCACCTCTTTGCACCATTGTCTTGCGGGCTTCGGTCTTTAATCCCTCTTCGGCGGAATCTTCAAGTATAGCAAGCACCCCTCTTTCCTCGGACTGCAGACGGGAAATCTGTTCCTCAACTTCCCGGTCAATCGCCGCCTGCATCGTCGCGATCAGACGTTGCTCCAGGTAAGCTTGTATGATGCCCGGATGAATATAATACTTTCTGCAAGCTGCAGGTTTGTTCCCCAGCCGACTCGCCGCATGTTTTACCGCTTCGACCACCTTCCTGTTGGCTTCCGTCAATGAACCAAACGATCCCAACTCCATTAAAGCAACAGCCGCATGGACCGTACCGCCCCAAGTGCGAAAATCCTTTGCCGTAAACTCTTGCCCCGTGATTTCTTGAAGGTAGGAGTTCACATCGGAAGAATCGATGGCGCGGTTCTCCCCGTTTTCGTCGGAATACTGGAAAAGCTCATGTCCGGGGAGATCCTGGCAACGCTTGACGACTTTGGCCAACCTTCTGTCATGAAACTTGACCGAATGCTCTTTACCCCCCTTGCCGCGAAAGCGAAAATGCATGAGGGATCCGGTAATCCGAAGGTGCTCGTCTTTTAATGTGGTCAGTCCGAAGGACCGGTTCTCTCGTTCATATTCTTTATTCCCAATCCGCACCAGGGTGGCCTCGAGGAGTCGCACCACGGCGGCAAGAATCTTCTCCCGGGAAAGTCCATGGAGCCGCAGATGCCGGTCCGTCGTGTCACGAATCACCTGCAGTGCGCGACCGAAGGCAGCCATTTGCTCGAACTTGGTCCGATCTCGCAGCTCGCGCCAGAGAGGGTGGTAAAGATACTGCTTGCGTCCCTTGTTGTCGCGGCCGGTTACCTGTATATGGCCATCCGGTCTTGGGCAAATCCAGACGTCCTTCCACCCGGGCGGCGTCGCCAATGCCTTGATGCGAGCCAATTCAGCCCTGTCCCGGATCCTTTGCCCTCTCGAATCAAAGTAACTGAAGCCTTTCCCCGCGCGTCTGCGGCTTATCCCCGGAGCTTCATCGGAAATGTAACGCAACCCGACTTCCCTGGCCAAATATTGTTGTTCCGGTGCGATTCCCTTGAAATTCCCCATAGAGCTTGTTCCACCTGTCCCCCCCATGCCTTCCGCTCGATCTTGGCATCATGGCGTGTCTGGGGCGGGTATGGATTACTGCGACAGGTTCAGTGCTTTTTTCATCGCCACTGTAATCGATTGCCTCGTAGTGAGAAAATCCTGCCAGGGGTCGTCCTTAAGCTGCGTGAGGCGCCGTGGCAGGTTGTCGACATTGTAATGGTCCGATTTGAGCTGCGGCGAGAGCTCATCCCAGCGAAGAGGAGTTGAAACCGGAGCTCCCGCGCGGGCGCGAGTTGAATAGGGTGCCACACTGGTTGCGGAACGGGAATTGCGGTGATAGTCAATGAATACTTTGCCCGTCCGCTTGCTCTTGCTCATGGTTGCCACAAACCGATGCGGATCGCGCCGCACCATGTCAAGCACCAGTGCTTTGGCGAATTCCTTTACTTCCGCCCAATCGGCGCGCCGAACCAGCGGCACCACCACATGAAGTCCTTTGCCGCCGGTGGTTTTTAGGAAACTGCGCAGTGCCAGCTCTTCAAGACGGTTATGAAGAAGACGCGCAGCCTCCACCACTTCACTCCATTCCATCTGCGGATCGGGGTCGAGATCCAAAATGAGACGGTCGGGAAATTCCAACTTATCTTCACGGCTTCCCCACGGATGAATCTCGAGCACTCCCAGTTGAACCAGCCCGATCAGTCCGGGGAGGCCATCCAGTCCGATGTAGAGTGCATCGCCCTCTTCCTCGCGCACGGTTATGCCATGCAAGTGCTTCGGCAGCGCCTCGTTGAAGTGTCTCTGGTAAAAACACTCCCGTTCACTGCCTTGCGGACAGCGCACCAGAGTGAGCGGTCTTTTGACGATGTGCGGCAGGATCCATTCCGCAATCTGTTCGTAGAATCTAGCCATGCTCAGCTTAGTGGCTCCCAGCTTCGAATAAAGAACACGGTTGGGGTTGGTGATCCTCGTACCCGCAATTTCGGTCGGTTTCATCTCATTTCTTCTCTGGATATTCCTCGGCTGCGTCTGCTTTTGCTGCCGTTCTTTTGTTTGTTCCCGCGATGAATCCTCCATAGATTCAAGCTCCGGCTCCTCTCGCCCCACTTCCCCGGCGGGCTTATCTTTGCGTAATCCCATGAAGGACGGATGTCGCAGACGCCCGTCCCCGGTCCAGAAAGCGAACTCAACTTCAGCCACCATTTCCGGTCGAACCCAGTGCACACCTCGTTGCTCGGAACGAGCGGGAGCAGAATCGAACGGTATTTCGTCCTGTTCCAACGATTTGAGGATTGAAGCAATGGCTTTCAGGCTGCTCTCATCGAAGCCCGTCCCCACGCGACCGGCATACACCAGTCTGTTCTCTTTGTCGTAATAGCCCAGCAGCAGCGCCCCAAAACCATTCCGTGCCCCACCAGGCTCTGAGTAGCCACCGATGACGAATTCCTGCCTCTTGAGACATTTAACCTTGATCCAGGATCGCGATCGCTTCTGCTCGTAGCCGCTCATCGCCTTTTTGCAGACTATTCCCTCCAGTCCGCGACTGCAGGCCTCGTTATAAAAAAGATCCCCGTGCCCCTCGAGGTGATCTCCAAAACGGAGAGTGCTGGAGCTCTTGCCTGTGTTCTGAAGCAATCGCTGCAAAAACTTTTTTCTTTCGATGAGCGGGGTGCGGGTCAGGTCATAGCCGCCGTAGTGAGGCAAATCGAATAGATAATAAACAAGCATTCCCGCCGGTATCCCCTGCAGAAAGTTCTGCAGGGCTTGAAAATCAGTGCTGCCGTCCTCTCGCAGCACAACAATCTCCCCATCCATGATAGCCTGCTCTACCGGCAAGCCTTGAACTGCCCGTGCAATTTCAGGAAACTTGGCCGTCCAGTCGTTTCCATTCCTTGTAATCAGCCTCACTCCATTAACGGTTTTTAGGCAAAGCATGCGATAACCGTCGTATTTGAGCTCAAACAACCATTCATCCCGCTGCGGAACCGTTTTCACCAGAGTGGCCAACTGGGGACGAAAGGATTTCGGCTGAGGCGATTTGCGCGCCTGAGGCAAGGTAGAAGGGCCAAGCTTCCTGGTAGATTTGCGCCCACTCCGTTTGGAGGATGAGCTTATCGCTTCGGGCTCGGTTGATTGCATTGCGGCACCCGCTTGAGTCCAGACGCGGTTGCTCTTTTGCGCTATCTCTTCCATGGAACGTCCGGACGCGACACTCAGCGGCCTGGCTTTAACAATGTCTACGTCCTCTCCGCTCTTGTTATCGTCGTCCTTTCCTTTGATAAGCACCCAGTTCTTGCCTTCCTCGCCGGCCTCACCGCTCATTCGCGCAAGTATCCATACACCGGTCAGTTTTTCTCCATGCAAGCGGAACTTCAATCTGCCTTTTCGGTATGCTTCCCTCGCATCGCCGATCGGCTCCCATTTCCCATAAACCCACAGCATTACCGTACCGCCGCCGTATTCGCCCTT
>JAVEVM010000089.1:0-8112 GCA_034005055.1 Desulforhabdus sp.
GCAAATATGGTTGGCGGAGGGGGTTTGACAAATGACTTACCTATCTTGACTGCCATCCGTAGTAATTGTCCCTGAGTCTACAGCCTGCTGCAGTCGGCGCACCTCATCGATTATACTCATGAAACGCCTGCCGAATTGCGTCAGCACATATTCCACTTCGACTGGCGGCTTCTTGCCGAACACGGTACGAATCACAATACCGAAGCGTATCATCTTCTGCAGTCGCTCGTTCATGACCTTGGCTGACAGGCCCGGGGATGCACGTAGCAGGGCACTGGGCCGATTACATTGGTCTGCCAGAAGTTGCAGAATGCCAAGCGACCATTTGCATCCGACAATATCCTCGACCATCACAGAGACGGGAACAAATGCGTTGTCTCTGACCACAGACACCTCACAATCATGCGTATCTGATTGAACCATTGAGTACCTACCTTACCAAAAAGTGCCTTATTGGATTGAGCCAACAAGCGGCGTATTCTTAGATTACAGGAGCGAGAAATTGAACCTTCAACCACTCAAAATCACAAGAGGAGGAACGCCATGAAAACCAAAGCTACATTCTACCATGCTGGCTGCCCAATTTGCATCAGCGCTGAACAATCGGTCCTTGGAGCCTTGGACAGAGCCCGATTCGATATAGACATCGTTCACCTTGGTACCGATAAAAGTCGTATCGCGGAGGCCGAGAAACTGGGGGTCAAGTCGGTTCCCGCATTGGTGCTGGACAACAACGTTTTTCACATCAACTATGGAGCCAACCTTACCGATCTGAAGTGATCGAAACGCTAAATTGTGTGTTGGCTGGAGACTCCGGTCATCCGTTGTTTTCAGGAGTCAACGTTTCGAGAGGTAGTTGAGGCCAGTTTCGGCGTTCGTCACTTATGTCTCCAGTCTGACCAGAAGCTGCAAATACAATGAACGCCGCGCAGGAATCCGCGCGGCGTTCATTGTGCGTCTATTGATAATTTGCATTCCTTGACTGGAGTCAAATTTGTTCAAACAGTTACATGTCAGCTCGATATAGATTGCATCCACAATTTGATATTGGCTTTACACACTCTTGATCGCCTTGTTTGCTGCTATGAGAAGCGGATCCCAAACCGGTGCGTAGAACGGTGAATAACTCAGATCAAGTTCAGCAAGCTCAAATACCGTCATCTGTTTGTATATTGCTGTAGCAAGGACATCGAGCCGTTTTGCCACGACGTCCTGCCCGATCATCTGCCCGCCCAGCAGCAGTCCGGTTACCTTCTCGAACATGAGCACAATTCGCATGGTACCACCACCCGGAAAGGCACCCCTGGTCGGCGTGTCCACGTGGACTTTCATGTAGTTCGCCGCGCCCCCCTCCAGGAGTTGTCGTTCACTGAGACCGGTTGTGGCCACCGTTAGATCAAAGAATTTGAATACCGCGGTTTGATCGATGCCGTAAAACTCCTTCATAGCATTGTTATTGACGATATTGCTGCCGACCAGCCGTCCCTGCTTGTTGGCGGCCGGTCCGAGCGGCATGTAGCCATTGCGGCCGAGCTGGCGGACGTAGTGCTCGGCGCAGTCGCCGGCAGCGAAGACATCCGGCAGGTTGGTCCGTAAGAAGCGGTCGACCTTTACCGCTCCGCCAACCCCCAGTTCGCCACCGGCAGATGAAAAGAGGGCCGTATTCGGCTTTACACCAATGGAGACAACAACCATGCCCGCTTCGAAGTCTCCGGATGCGGTCCGGACTACGGGGCCTTGCTTCTCAGTAATTTCAACATTGGTATGGAGCTTGATCCCCTTCTCTTCCAGCTTTTCAAGCACTTTGTCCCGGATCTCTTCGGCAAAAGAGGGAAGGATCGTGGCAGACTTCTCAAGTATGACCGGTTTGATCTTCATGTTGTAGAGGACATCAACCAGCTCAAGATTGGTATAACCGGAGCCTATAAGAATGGCCTTGGAAGGGGCTTTTTCGTAGATGATGTTTTTGACCAACCGTGTGTCGTCCAGTGTCTTGAAATAGAATATGTCAGCATCATCAAATCCGGGAAGAGACAACCTGTTCGGTTGATTCCCCGTGGCATATACGAGGTAATCGTAATTTTCCCGATATTCACGCGAGTGCGCTCGGTCAATAACCGTCACCTCCTTACGTACCGGGTCGATAGCGACGACTTCATGTTGCTGTCGGTAATCGATGCCGCGTTCGTTTCGTATCGCATCAAGGCTCATCGCATAGAGGTCCTCGACCGGTTTATCTTTGTAGAACAGGTTGTAGGGCATACCGCACGCGGCGTAGGAAACATCCCCTGATTTTTCCAGGACGATCACCTGCGCACTGTGGTCTTCGCGCTTGATCTGGCTGGCGGCAGACAGTCCACCGGCTATCCCGCCAATAATCACTGTTTTCATATGTACCCCCCCGGATGTTCCCGGATAGTTTTACGTACCCTCTGAGCAGATATCTCTCAACAAGCCTTTTCATTCGCGGCCTGACAGTCACAACGGGTCTCAACCCGGTTCCTTCCTGCCAGTTTGGCGGCATACATGGCATCATCGGCGCGCTTGATAAATGTTTCCGCAGTGTCATCCGGATAAAATTGTGCAACACCGAAGCTGCACGTTACGGTGCGTATCTGTGGGAAGCTGTGCTGTTCCACGCCTGACCGGATTTTTTCCGCCAGACCACGTCCCGTTCTGACATCGTTATTATGAACAAGAATGACAAACTCCTCCCCACCAAAGCGAGCGAAGATGTCTGTCTGGCGGATCATGCCGGTGACGATGCTACTAAGCTCTCTCAAAACGTTATCGCCAGTTTCATGCCCAAATGTATCATTGATTGACTTGAAATGGTCGATATCGAAAAAGATGAGTGCCAGTGGCATGCTGTAACGATTTGCTTCCTGTATCTTTACCTGAAGCGATTCCAAAAATTTTCTCCGGTTACAAATGCCGGTGAGAGCGTCAGTCGTAGCCTGATTTTCAAGAACTACATTCAGGCGCAGTAGCTCATCTGTTGCCTGATCACGCTCTTCGGTACGGCGTCGCAATCCCGTATATCCGAAATAAAGCCCACCAAGACCAAGAAGCCACATCACACCATGACCCGTGCAAAGTAACTTGAGCTCCTTTTGCAGAGTTGGTGCAAAGAGCGACATAGGTAACTTGATACTGATGCCACCACGAATGTCACCTTTAGTGTACCCCTGATGAACATGACAGGTGAGGCAGTTTTCTTCGGTAATCAATGGTCTCATGAGCCGCATAAAAGGAACTGCACCTTCAAATACCTCGCCGCTGACCTCCTTTTCGCCTCGTTCAAAACGGTGTAAGGCGTCTGTTTCCCAGTCATCTGCCCTGTTCTCTGGGCGTATTGGTTTAAGACTTGTAATTCGTCCGGCTATTTTGTGTTCCTTTTGCGCAAGCTCGTAAATTTGGCGTGTCATGTAGGCCGGATTGACAAGAGTCAGATGACGACCGGAAGGGGTTATTACATCCCGTTCCGGAAGAGTGGGCGGCAAATATGGATTAGGCGATACTCCCTTGTCTGCAACAATATAGATCCCGCCATGAAAGGCATTCCAACTGCGGTAGAGGATGTCTTTGTCGATATATGCTCTGGCTACATTTTGCGCAAGAGTCACGATCTCTTGCCGATAAACCGTAATACTCGCCAGAAGGGACACAGCAATGACTACTGTCCAGGCAAATGCCAAGAGGAGGGAATAGTTTTTTGGGTGGGCAAAGAATATTTTAGGTTTGAGCCTGATCAACACAAAGTGAGCCTCCAGGCCTAATTTTGTCTCAGGTTACCATAATTAGATTCGGTAGAGTTTGATATTGGTCAACAATACTCTGTTATTAAGTCCCTGGGTTGAAAAGCGATATCAGTAGCTTCAGCCCCATCTCCAGAGAGCAACTATCAGAGTAATGAGGAAGACAATCGACAGATTCATGTAGGCCATAAAGAAAAATACCTGCTCATGCAGAGGAGCTTTCTGAGTGCTTGCAGTGATGAGTTCGCCGACCACCGGTATGGACGAAAGCTTCTCCACTCCATGCGGGGCGAGTTTCAGCGCCTCGGTCAGGTCGCTGCCGGCGTTGTGCCTTCCCATGTGCAGGCCCTGCTTCCAGAGTCTGCTCGCTGTCGCTGCGTAGATTTTTCCCTCGAAGGCAAACCAGGCCGGATGTCCTTCCTTGCCGTCGTAAACGGACAGTTCTTCCGGGGTGAGTCTGCCGCCGGCGGCATGAGCCAGAACAGTTGATGCCTTCCGCTTGGCCTTCAGGCGCGGGCCGATGACGGTGACCACAAACAGTGCCGAGAACACCATGACCAGATAGAGGGCAAACTTGATCAGCAGGAGAATGCCAAAACGGGTATGCAGAAGCATGTCGGGTGAGCTGATCCGGTAGAACGTCAGGAAAATACCGGAGACCCCCATAATGAGCATCGAGATAAGCCCAACCCGCACTTCACCTCGCGGCAGGCCACCGGCAGCGTAGGCCGGCTTGAGGATGAGGTGGACATAGAGGATTGTCCCGAACCAGAAGATGCCGGTCAGGATATGCAGATAGCCGACCGCCAACCTGAAGAGCCTTACCATCAGACTTGGTGCAGGTGTTGATTCTTTGTGACGTGTGGTCGCAAAAGCCGTTCCGGCGGTTGTTAACTCACCGCCACCCCCGGGCCTGTCAATAGTTCTGTGTAAATGAACTTTTCGGTATTCTTTGAAGCGTTGCTTTATGCATTCGTTTGCTGGTGAAACTACAACTTAAAACGTCCTACCAATCTCTCCAAATCCTGAGCAAGGCGAGAAAGAGAAGATGCTGCATTGGCTGTCTGATGGGCACCGTTTGCCGTCTGTTGTACTACATCTGTAATTTGATGAATGTTTGTGGATATCTCACCAGTGACTGCTGTTTGTTCCTCGGCAGCTGTGGCAATCTGGTGAACCTGCATGGTGACTTCGTTTATCCCTTCAAGTATCTGTTGCAAGGCATCACCGGAACGACGAGAACTATCCATTCCCTTTTCGACCTCCTGCACGCCTAACTCCATTGAAGCCACAGCACCACCAGTTTCTCTCTGGATAGCCTTTATCATTTCACCGATCTCTTTGGTGGCACGGGTGGTGCGTTCTGCCAAAGCCCTTACTTCATCGGCAACGACTGCAAAACCACGACCCTGCTCACCTGCTCTGGCAGCTTCTATAGCAGCGTTAAGTGCAAGCAGGTTCGTCTGGTCAGCAATGTCTTCTATGGTGCCAACTATTGCCCCAATTTGGTCAGAACGTGCTCCCAAGGCTTCTACTGTATGAGATGACTCCCGCACTTTGTCGGCAATTGATTGCATACCAGAAATAGTTTCCTGAACCACTGCAGCCCCACTTTGTGCCATTTCACTGGCACGATTGGCAATATCAGATGCAAGGGTACAGTTGTGGGAAATGTCGTTGGAGGTGGCAGACATTTCTTCACTTGCAGTGGCAACTGTTGCAGACTGGCTGGCAACCTCTTCCGCAGCAGTGGCAATCTGTTCAGCGGTGCTATGTAATTGATTGGTGGCGGTAGCCACTTGAACAGTAGTGCTCGATGCCTGTGAGATAATGGAGTGAACATTCGATATGAATCGGTTGAACCAGCGGGCTACCTCGCCAGTCTCGTCCTTGCTGTTTTCTGGTAACCGGCGACTCAGATCACCTTCACCTTCTGCAATATCTTTCAGCATATGAACCAGTTCATGCAATGGTCCGGTTATACCCCGAATAATCAATAATCCCAGCAGTAATGAAAAAACAATTAGTACGGACGTCAGAACCAGACTAACTGTCATAGCGTTTCTTGCTGAGCTGGCATTTTCATCAGCTAGTTTATTGATGCCTACTGCCAAAAGATCTTCAACCTCTTTTAGAAGGTTAATCTTAGCTGTTATTGTGCTGAACCATTCCTCTGGAGCCACCCCCATGCTTCCTTGAATACCTTTTTCCAAGGCTATCTTGCGATAATCTTCTACTTTTATAAAAGAGGGAGCTGAGCTACGCTCCTGATAAGATTTTATACCAACAGGGTCAGCATATTTTTTGAAAAGGTCAAGGTATGCGTTCTGGGAAGCAATCAGACTGGGTACTTTTAGATATAATTCCTGGTCAAATTTGTCAGCAGCAAAACCGCCATTTATAGAAGCCCGTTCCTGTCCAGCCATTTCCTTAGCACTTATGAATGCATGGTAGCCTACTGACTGCATGGAAATATCCTGACTTTTACTCACCATCGGAATTACAGCAATTGAATCCAAATAAGTGCGGATCAATTTTGTATAGCTTTTTATGGCATCACCCGCCGGAAGTGAAAGTGAATCAGCCTTGCCACGCAAGTCCTTTAAGCCAGCAAGTTCAGAACCGGAATTTTCAACCTCCTTACCTATAGCCGTTAGGCTTGGACCAGCCTCTTTAAGAAATAACGTAAGGGTAGCAACTTGTTGATCGCTTTTTTGGCGTTGTGCTGCAAGTTCATCTTTGAATTTTGAGCCTTGGGATTTAAGGTATCCTGCAGTCAACCCACGCTCTTTCTGTAATTCATGAATCAATGCTCCAGCTTTAACAGAAAAGCTTACAAGTTTTTGAGTCTCACGAACGTTACTCAGATTTGAGTATCGAGCAGTTGTTGTAGTGATGCCAAAAATTAATAGCCCAATAATCGGGACAGAAATCAACAACAATAGCTTTGGACCAATCTTCATATTTCTAAGCATTCCTGAACCCCCAAATTCAACTATTTGCTTAACATAGCACCAATAAACTGCATTTTTTTGAATAGCCTGACACTAACAGAAGCTGTGCACTCTATCAGTTATCTAATTGGCAATCTACCTTCGAATACAATACTGAATTGATTCAGTGCAGATTTCCAGTCTCTGATCGGCATAGTCCACTTTTTTGCTATATTTTTCAATGCCAAATAAATTAGCTTGAACATGGCTTCGTCACTTGGAAAGTGTCCTCGATTCTTGGTAACTTTGCGGAGTGACATATTCAAAGACTCAATGGCATTTGTCGTGTAGATTGCCTTGCGAATATCAGTTGGATAGGAGAACAGTGGAATGATTCGTTCCCAGTTGTTACTCCATGATTTTGCTATGCTTGGGTGACTGGCATCCCACTTGCTGGCAAAAGCTTCAAGGTTCCTCTTTGCCAGTTCCACTGTCGTTGACTGATAAATAGTCTTGAGGTCATCAGCCACTTCTTTACGTTGTTTCCAGGAAACGTAGTTAAGACTGTGTCGAACCATATGTACTATGCAGAGTTGAATTTGCGTCTTGGGGAATATCGACTCTATAGCTTCAGGAAAACCCTTGAGTCCGTCCACGCAAGCGATAAATATGTCTTTTACTCCCCGGTTCTTCAGTTCGGTGACCACTTGAAGCCAGAACTTTGCACCTTCATTTTCGGCAGTCCACATACCGAGGACTTCTTTGATACCATCCATGTTGATACCGATAGCGAGATATACCGCCTTATTGATCACCCTGCTGTCGTGACGCACCTTGATTCTGACGGCATCAAGATATACGATTGGGTAGACTTCGTCCAGTGGGCGGTTTTGCCAGAGTAGCACCTCCTCACTGACTGCATCAGTAACCTGTGAAATCAGGGTTGGTGAAACATCTATACCGTAAATCTCCTGTAGATGCCCCTGAATGTCTCGGGTGGTCATGCCACGGGCATACATGGAGATGATTTTGTCATCAAAGCCTGTGAAGCGGGTCTCGCCTTTTGGAAGAATCACTGGTTCAAACGTTGAATTGCGGTCACGGGGAGTGGTTAATTCGAGGTTGCCAAAATCACCAGTGATGGTTTTCTTGTAGCCACCGTTTCTGGAGTTACCGCTGTTTTTGCCTTGAGGTGAGTGTTTCTCATAACCAAGATGCTCAGTCAGTTCTGCTTGCATTGCCCGTTCTAACAGCCTCTTTGTCAGTTGTTTCAGAAGCCCGTTTTCACCAATCAAGTCTTCTGGCTTCTTGTAGTCCTTCATTAAAACGTCAAGCAGTTGTTCGGTCGTAGCCATAATCGGTTCCCTCCTGTGGGTTGTTTTACCGATTTTCGCCACTTACACAATTAAATTCACAGGTCC
>JAVEVM010000090.1:0-8086 GCA_034005055.1 Desulforhabdus sp.
AGCGGTGCGACGGTGGCACTCAAAGAGGCACTCCAGCAAGTGCAATGCCTGCTCTTCGACGGCTACCGGATAAATGTCGCCTTTTCCGAGGCCGCTGGAGATCTTTTTGCCGAACGGGTTGAAGAAAGCCTGCAAGGTTTTCCACGAGTCGATTTCATTCAACCGTCGCGGTGGCTTGGCGCCCTGATCGAAGCACAAGCCGTAGTTGTCCCCCTGTTGAGCCTGAACACCGCATCCAAGCTGTCGCTGTTGATTGCAGACACGCCGGCCACCAATCTCATTTTGCATGGACTGCTCATGGGAAAGCCGGTGGTCATGGCGCGCAATGGGACTGATCCGGGCAGCGAAGGCCGGGAAAAGCTCGGATTCAATAAGGCCAATCCCGTTCTGCAGGAGGCCATCATTGAGCGTCTGCAGACGCTGGAGGCATTTGGCTTCGTTCTGACCGACGTTTCCGAGCTGCGAAGCAAAGTAAGCCTTCTGCTCACCGGCACAGGGAAAAGAACAGAGAAGACTCTGCAGGCTCCAGTTTCACTGCCTTTAAAGCCGGCTGGGCGTGTCATCAGCGCCGCAGACATTATGGACGCACACCGGAGCGGGACGGATCTCCGCATCTGTTCGGGCTCACTCATCACCCCCCTGGCCAGGGATTACGCAACGCAATACGGGGTGAGTCTGATCGAAGAGTAGTACGGCTGACAGAAACCAACGCAATAGGGAAGGAAGGGTCAACATGTTGATCGCCAGGGTGATTGGGACTTTGGTTGCGACCCGCAAACATGAGCAATTGGTGGGCTGCAAGATCCAGATCGTGCAGCCGCTTGACCATACCGGTAAGGCTCCCCGGGGCGATCCCTTTGTCGCAGTTGACGCGGTTGGCGCCGGAGTCGGTGAAAGAGTGTTTCTGGTAGTTGGCAGTGGCGCCCGCAAAGCCGTCGACAATGACGCATGCCCGGTGGATGCAACCATTATAGGCATAATTGATCACATCGATGTGGATGAGAGTGTGTGACCGAGCAGAGCGGCTATGGCGAACCATTCCAACAAAATCTATACCCGCAGGGGAGACCAGGGACAAACCAGCCTCCTTGGCACTCAAGTCGTGAATAAAGACGACCTGCAAGTGAAAACCTACGGTGCCTTGGACGAATTGCAGTCTCACCTTGGCTTGGCAAGAGCTGCGAACACCGAGAGGGAATTGCGAGCGATCATCTACTCGGTGCAAAAGGAGCTGTTTATCGCCGGTGCCGAGCTGGCGTCCACGTCGGAATTTCACCATACGCTTAGAACCCGCATCACAGCCCAAAACGTTGATCAACTGGAGGGCTGGATCGATCGGTTGAGCAACCGATACGGAATGCCCCATGGTTTTGTTACGCCAGGTGCGTCCTTTGCCAGTGCCGCTCTGCACGTAGCACGAGCGGTCTGCCGCAGAGTGGAGAGGCTAATCGTCACCCTCAACCGCAACCTTGGTGTGCATAGCGTGTTGATCATTTATTTCAATCGGTTGAGCGATCTGTTGTTCATGCTCGCCTGGGCGGACCAGGTGAGAGCGACCATAGAGCAGGTTTTGGATGAGCTGACACGAGATCAGCCCAACTAGCAGGAGAGGCCCAGGGTGCTTTGCGGCTCGAGAAGAGTCCGGCATCCGACATCGATAACCGACCGCTGGGAGCTTGGCATGCACATTCCTCATTCACTGGCTCCAATTCTTGCCTCAATCGCAGAGCAGAGCGCAGCTGAGATGGGTATCCCGATGACCATCGCCATCGTGGATGAAAGGGGTAGCCTGCAGTTCTACCTTCGAATGGATGGAGCACTGCCTGCCAGCATGGAGATTGCCGTTTCCAAAGCATATACATCCGCAATACTGCGCATGCCCACTCACACGTTGGGCCAACTTGCCGTTCCAGGCGAGAAGCTGCATGGAATTCAAAACACTCATCAGGGGAAGATCATCCTGTTTGGCGGCGGCTTTCCTTTGCAACTGCACGGAGAGGTGGTCGGCGCGATCGGTATCAGTGGGGGAAGCGTGGAACAGGACATGAGAGTGGCTCAGCTTGTCTTAGATCGACTCACTGAGATCGAACACTGGGCTGAACGGATCTGTTTGCTTCTGCCAGGAGACGCTAGTCGTCGGCTCAAGTGGCCGGTCAATCTCGAGAATGAACTGTGGGAAGCTCTGCAGTTATCAGTCCGCCCTCTTTCCTTTGAGTTTGTGTCCGTACTCAAAGGAGCCCTGATACTTGCCCTTGAGGGAGGGCTGTAAATGTCGATCGAATTGTATTTTCATTCAGCTCTTGAAAAACGATGCCCCGAATGAATCACGGTTACCATGGTGGACCGGAGGAGGAAGGGTAATGGAAGCCAGCCAGGAACACATTGCAGCAGTGGTGAAACAGGTTCTGTCCGAATTGATCGAAGGAAAAAGACCGCAAATGGAAGGTTTCACCGGTCTTCATGACACCGTGGATCAGGCGGTGGAAAATGCAGTAGCAGCCCAGAAGAAGCTGTTGGAGCTAACTTTAAGCCATCGCGAAGAGATCATTGCTGCCGTCAGGAAGGCGGCTCTGGATAATAACGAAAGGCTGTCTGCTTTGGCTGTAAAGGAATCGGGGCTTGGCCGCTATGAAGACAAAGTCCGCGAAAACATTTTGTGCGCCACCAAGACCCCGGGAACGGAAGATATCGTGCCAACCGCTTTCAGCGGCGACCATGGCTTGACTCTGATCGAATACGCTCCGGTAGGAGTCATTGGCGCACTCACACCCATTACCAATCCAACCGGCACCCTGATCAACAATACCATTGGCATGCTGGCGGCCGGCAATGCGGTGGTGTTCAACCCCCATCCATCCGCCCGTGAAACCAGCACCCAGATGATCCAATTGCTTCATCAAGCCATCGTGCAGGCCGGTGGCCCTCCAGGGGTGATCGGGGCCGTACGGCAGCCCACCTTGGACACCGCCAAACAGCTTCTGGAGCACCCCAAAGTGAACATGCTGGTCGCCACCGGAGGAAGGCCCGTGGTCAACGTGGTGCTGCGCTCCGGCAAAAAAGCCATAGGAGCCGGCGCGGGCAACCCGCCGGCATTGGTCGACGAGACGGCCAACATCCGCAATGCAGCCGAATCTATAATTGATGGAGCAAGCATCAATAATAATATTTTCTGCACGTGCGAAAAAGAAGTGATCGTCGTTGACAGCGTCGCCGACGCTCTCATCAAATTCATGGTGGAAACCGGTAAAGCATACCTGCTGAGCCTGGAGCAGGCCGATCAGATCACGAGGCTGGTGGTTACGCCGGAGAGAAAAATAAACACCGCCTTTATAGGCAAGGACGCTCAGGTTATTTTGGCTGAAATTGGAGCCCACCCTGGAGAACGATGCCGGTTGGCGATTTTTGAAGCTTCAAAGGACCACCCGTTGGTGTGGCTTGAACAGATGATGCCGATAATGCCGATCGTTCGGGTGAGTGATTTCAACCAGGGCATGAGATTCGCCGTCGAAGTGGAACAGGGGAATCGCCATACGGCCATCATGCATTCCCAACACGTCGGCAATATGACCGCTTTTGCCAGAGCCGTTCAGACAACCATCTTCGTTAAAAACGGACCTTCTTATGCGGGAATCGGCCTGGGTGGCGAAGGCCATACCTCCTTCACCATTGCCGGTCCCACCGGTGAAGGATTGACCTCGGCCAGAAGCTTCACCCGGATCAGACGCTGTACCCTGGTTGACGCATTCAGGATCATTTAGGCCTTGAGATTTTGCATTACTCGCCCGGATACGCCGGGGCGCAAAGATCAAAAAGGAGAGCTCTTATGCAACTCAACCTTGATTTGGCACTGGAACTGATCGCAGAGGCTCGAAAGAAGGCCGAACAGATTGGAGTTCCGATGGTCATAGCCGTCGTCGACGAAGGCGGCAACCTGATAGCTCAGCAGCGCATGGACGGCGCTCTGCTGGTGAGCATCGATATCGCTTTAAATAAAGCATACACCGCGGTGGCCGTTACCATACCCACCCATGAATTAGCACCACTGGCTCAGCCCGGTCAGCCTTTATTCGGCATTCATAATGCCGATGGCGGGAGGATCGTCATTTTTGGCGGCGGTTATCCCCTAAAGTATCAGGGCAAGGTGGTTGGCGGCATAGGCGTCAGCGGCGGCAGCGTAGAGGAGGACATGGCCTGTGCACTGGTGGCGGTTGCTCTGTTGAGAAAGAGTGCCTGAGCTTTGAGTCGCCGCGATTGAACGATAGAGTAGCAGTCACCAAAGAATCTGTGCGGGAACGGCGCAGCAAGCAGCAAAGGCACCACCAGAGGTGGTGAAAATCGCAGCCAAGATGGCTGCACAATCAATCCGCTTTTTATGCCCTTCAACCTGCCAGCCTGTAAATGAAGCCCGCCATCTCAATGTAAAGCCTCTCTGTCATTTCGCTTGAAAGACGGGAGGTTTTTCATTGCGTTTTGGCTACCTGTGTGAAAAAATATCCAAGTGTCAAGATCCCACCTACATATTTAAGTTTCGCCAAAAAGAACGAGCAGCGACACTGTTTTCTGGAGACCCTGTAAAGTCGACCGGCGAAGATTTCTGTCGTTCGGAGCACCACGAATGATGATTCAAGCTGAAAGGAGAGGCGCCATGACTTTCCCGGTAATCAAGAAAGTGGTTGAGGCCGTCGGTCTGACCCTTTTTTGGGCCATGACCTGCTTCGCCCAGGAGGCGCGGCTTCCGGTAAAAGTCGAGGGAAAAGAGCTCCTGCCGCTCAGGGTCCTCGCACGGCCCTTTTCGAATGTCTATCAAGATAAAGACACCACCGTGGCGACTGTTCAGGAAAATGTGCCCGTGTTTCAGCCCTTTTATGTCTATACACGACCGACTCCTGAAGAACTGGAGATGGAAGAGGGTTGGTACGAGGTGGGAACAGACAACCGAGGAAAGGTGTTGGGCTGGATGCAGGCCAAGGACGTGTTCGAGTGGAAACAGACGATGTGCCTTGCCTACACTCACCCGGAAGGCCGCAAGCCGGTGCTCATGTTTGACCGAAAAACCTTCCTGGAGGAGCTGATCAAATCGCCTTCCTCGGATCGCGTAAAAAAAGCCGAAGAGCTTTATCAGATCATTGACTCCCGGCAGATTCCAGAGAACTTTCCCGTCGAGTCTGTTGAACCGAAAAAAGCGATTGACATCACACAGCAATTTTACCTGCTGCCCATCCTCAATTTCCAGGCAATCGATATCGAGGGAAGAGAAGGGAGGCTCTTGCGGCTGGCAGCCGCCACCAGTTCGGGTGCAGATGCCAGGCAGCAAACGGATATCCGTAAGAACCCTGATTTTGTGAAGGAGGCAACCACCGGGGCAACAGAATTGTCTGCCGAGCAGTTGAAGAAATTGAGCGTTGATTTGGTCTGGGTGATAGATACGACGGTCAGTATGCGCCCCTACATTGATAAAACGCTGGAGGTAGTTAAAGAGGTTTCCATGCAGCTTGCCCAGGATCAGGAGGTGGCTCAAGGTATCCGCTTTGGCGTATGGGGCTACAGAGACTGTGCAGACGAGATTCCCGGGATCGAATACACAACCAAAAACTACACCCCTCAGCTGCAGCCCATCGACCAGTTCACCGCTACTTTGGCAACCGTTGAAGTGACCAAGATCGATTCGGTGGATTATCCTGAAGACGTTTTTTCAGGAGTGGACGACGCCATTTATATGACCGCCTGGGCACCCGAAGCCATGCACATCGTCGTTCTTGTGGGAGATGCTCCCGGCCACGAGCTCGGCCACAAGTGGAACCTGTCGATGTTTGATGAGAATACCTTGCGAAGTATCGCCGATGACGTATCGGTGTACCTGTTTGCTCTTCATGTCAGAGAGCCGAAAGCCAAGAAATATCATGAGCCTGCCGAGATCCAATTCAGGGCCTTGAGCCGCAATCCGGGAATGAGCGACAAATCGGCCTATTGGGCAACCGATTCCAACGACCTGGAGGGCTTTTCAAGGGCTACTATAGAGATTACCGCTGCGATTCTGGATGCTTTACAGAGTGCCAAGCATGCCGGTGGAGATGAAACTGCCCAAGCCGGAGCCGTCAAGCCTGGACCTGAGCCATCGGCCGTTGAAGCACCCACTGTGGAAGTTATCCAAGTGAAGCCCGTCTCGGTTGCCGCAGATGGTGAACACACCAATGATCCGAATCTCATTGTTGACAATGAATTTGCTGAGGAGGGGAGCCCCTGGGATGGAGAGACAAATGTATCATGGAATGGCCCGCTGACTACCTTTGTGATCGACTTGGGGCAGGTCTACGATATCGACCATCTGGTCTTTCAGTTCGACACAAACGACAGCTATGCCGTTGAGGGCTCGCTGGATGGGGTGCAGTACAGTAAATTCCTGTGGATCGGCAGCAGTCTGGGAGCGGCCGAGTCAGGTATGGAAACTATGAGCAATCAGGCGACTCACCCCAAATTCATCCAGGAACAGGATCAGCCTGCGCAAGCGCGATATTTGAAAGTATATGCCGTTGCCGGAGACGACAATTACGCGGTTTCGGAAATTCAGATTTTTGCACAAAAGCCTAAAGAAGGTTCCACCGACCCCTCCTTACGGTCTGAAGGCGAACTGGGGAGCCTCGAGCCGCCGCAGGCGCCTGCCAATGAGCCGGAACAGGCTCTATCGTCTGCCGCACCGACGACTCCCCCAGCCGCGACTGAACAGACCACTGCTGGAAGTCTTGCTCAGCAAATGATGCGAGCGGCTCTGGTCGAGTGGATAGGCAGGCAGGCCCAAGCCAGGGCGCCTAGAGATATCGTGGCCTGGGCGGTGGACAAAGATCTGATTGATCCTGCCATTCCATCTATGGAGGTTCGGCTGCTCATTAACAAACGCCAGCTCGATTCTCTAAAGAGCATCCTGACTGAAATGATGGCCGCCGGCAGGCGAGGTCAAATCAGTGGAGAGGACTTCTTCTCGGCTCTGCAGGCGACCGCTGCAACAGCGGCTCGCGACCCCAATCAAATCAAGAATGCCAGGAGTATGGCTCAAACCGGCCTGATCCCGGAATTTCTTGAAGGGCTTCCCTACAAGAGCCGTCTCATGGATATGAGCAACGAACTGTGGGGCAGCTGGTCGATTGATGAGCAGGACCAGTTTCTCAATGAAGTAGAGGCTCGCATAAGGGCATACCAGCAGATTCACGACAGACCTGAGGGCTGGATCGCGCTCAACCAAGGCGACGACGCGGAAGATCATGTCTATCCGATCAGTCTGGAGATGCTCCCCTGATGCAAAGATCCATGGGCGATGTTCTGAAATAACGGAAGAAAAGGGAGGGAATGGGACGCGGGGACGGACAGGCCATGGCATTCAGGGATATGGTCCAACCGAAACGACGACCATCACCCATAGACCAGCCAATCTGATAATATGCATGTCCTTGGTCAAAAGGAAAGCTGGCTCTTCGCCGATTAGCGGGACTCAGGTTGGTTCAAGTCTCCGACTTGAACCATTTTGACATTTGAACAACTCCTTTGTGACCGTTGCATCCGACAGGGAGAAACAGCCTGCTCGCAAGCTTTATAGCAACTGAGCTGCTTGAAGGTCAGGCGGGTTCAAGTCTGAGACTTGAACCAACCAAGTGGCTGGTCAGCGGCATATCCCACTAATCCGCGATGAGCCGGAAAGTTCAAGGACATGCTGAAGCGGGAGCGAAGTCCGGATGGGACAAAGTGACCAAATCCACTACAGCCTGCGGCAAGTCTCCAAAACAAGGCAAAAAGGCGGAGTCGCCTTTGAGCTGAAGATCCCTGCACTGAGAATTCGCCGAGGCGAATGCGTCGCTTTTATCGGCCAGAGCGGCTGCGGAAAATCAACCCTGCTGGATATGCTGGCTTTGGTGCTTCGACCCACCGAAGCCGATGAATTTCTGTTTCAGATCAGTGCCGACTATCCGGCTTTGCCGCGTTTTCAAGCCACTTCATTGAGCTCGGCTTCTCTTCAAGAAATCGCTTCCCTTAGCGATATGCAGCTCGCCCATATCCGCCGATCGCAAATCGGCTACGTGCTGCAGAGTGGGAGATC
>JAVEVM010000091.1:0-8071 GCA_034005055.1 Desulforhabdus sp.
ATCTTCTAGTGGTTGACTGGACCTTTGGCACAGAAGAGCTTGCTTGCTATTCGGACATCGTCCATGCAGTCGAGGTTCCGCCGCATGTCTGCATGCACCGTGCGGACGCCGAAAAGCTGGGGCTGCTGGAAGAGAAACAGATCCGGATCCAGCTTGATGGCGAATCTTTGATAATTGATTTGAAGGCTTCGGAGAAAATGGCCCCCGGTACCCTGGTTATACCCGCACACCGGCAGCTTGACAGGCAAATGCTGGGGCTTTTGCCAATGTCGTTACCCGCGGAGGCGCTCGGAAAGGTGGACATAATCTAACCCGATTGGAATTTCGCGATGTGGTTTTTGGGCTTTGTTCTACTGATGGCGAAAATAGCAATCGTGCTTGGAGCATTGCTCGGTTTGGCAGCCTATCTGATACTGGTCGAGCGCAAGCTGCTCGGCCGGTTTCAGATTCGCTTCGGACCCAACCGGGTGGGCCCGTTCGGCCTGTGGCAGCCGATTGCCGACGGGATCAAAATGATCCTCAAAGAAGACATCATTCCGGCCGATGTGGACCGGACCGTTTTCAAATACTCTCCGGCTGTGGTTGCCACGGTCGCTATTCTGATGGTTGCGGTCATCCCCTTTTCAAGTGATTTGATTTTGTGGGGTTACAAAATTCCCATGGTTTTCTCTGACCTCAATGTCGGCGTCCTCTTTGTGCTGGCGCTCTCGTCACTCAGTGTCTACGGAGTCGCTCTGGGAGGATGGGCGTCCAACTCGAAATACAGTCTACTGGGGGGCATACGCGGCGCCGCCCAGATGATCAGCTATGAGCTGCCGCTGGGACTTTCTTTGGTACCGGTCGTAATGCTGGCCGGCTCCTTCAGTCTGGTGGATATCGTAAATGCTCAGGAGAAATATCCTTTCGTGCTCGTACAACCGGTCGCTTTTCTGATTTTCATTCTCAGCTCGATTGCAGAAGTCAATCGGTTGCCTTTTGATCTGCCAGAAGCGGAAAATGAGCTGAACGCCGGCTATCACACCGAATTCAGCGGTATGAGGTTTGCGCTCTTTTTCATTGGCGAATATGTCCATATGATCGTACTCGGCGCCCTGGTGGCGGTTTTCTTTCTGGGCGGATGGCGGGGCCCGTTGCTACCTCCGGTGGTGTGGCTGCTGTTGAAAATGCTCTTGGTTCCCTTCTTTCTGATCTGGACGCGGGCGACTTTGCCAAGGCCGCGCTACGATCAATTGATGCACTTCGGCTGGAAGCTGCTCGTACCGGTTGCCCTGGTGAACATTGTGGTGACCGGCGGTATGATCTTATGGGTTCGATCGTAAGAAAGAGCAGGGCAAGAATTCGAGATAAAATGGGAGATGGTTTTTTGATGGCGGGTTTTGACTCAGGAACGGAGAGGATGGGTACTGATGCTGCGTAAGAGCGTTGAGCTTGTCAAAGCTGGATATGAAGGGGTCATGGGCCTTGCCGACGCCTACTTCATTACCTTGAAGCATCTGTTTCGCAAACCCATCACCGAGCAATATCCGGAGTACAAGCGACCGCTTCCAACCCGCTCGCGGGCAAGGATTATTCTCACCAGGGATCCGGATGGTGATGAGCGTTGCGTTGCCTGTTTTCTCTGCTCGGCGGTCTGTCCGGTCAGCTGCATATCCATGGAAGCGGCGGAACGGGAGGACGGACGACGCTACGCAAGATGGTTTCGCATCAATTTTGCTCGCTGCATATATTGCGGATTCTGTGAGGAAGCCTGCCCCACTCTTGCGATCCAGCTCACCCCGGACTACGAGTTCTGCAAGCGAGACATATTGAGCTTCGTTTATGAAAAAGAAGACCTGCTGGTGAACCATGGCGGTAAAGATGCCGAATATGATTTTTACAAGCATGCCGGGGTGACCGCAAAAGGTGGAAAAGGGGCTCATATCGGCGAAACGGAGCCGGTCAATGTGAAGAGCAATATGCCCTAGGGAGCGTGGAGCATGGAGCGGCGAGGATGGAGCAATGCAGGGATGGGAAGGCGTTTGGCCTGCAGGAGCAAGCTGGGGAGTTTCGCCTTTCTGGATTTTATCAACCGTCGTAAATCCTTGGGTTTGTGCTGGAGGCGTAAGGGGGTATGACATTTTTTACCTTCATCTTTTTTCTGCTGGCGATCATCATCGTCGTCTCAACGGGTCTTGCCATCACACGGCGCAACCTCGTGCATGCGATCATCTATCTGGTCTTCTCTTTCCTGGGCAGCGCCATGCTTTTCTACCTGCTGGGTGCACCGCTGCTTGCCGCATTTGAGGTCATCATCTACGCCGGTGCCATCATGGTCCTGTTTCTATTCATAGTTATGTCCGTCAAGGTGGACTCTTCAGAAGAGAAGATGTTTCCTTTCAGCCAATTGGCTCCGACTGCTCTGTTCGGATTCATTTACATCATCATTGGCGTGGTTGTTGTTGTCAAGGCTCCCGGCAGCTACGCAATTTTGGAGACGGCCGTGGCCACGCCCAAGGATCTCGGACATTACACGCTGGCGTCACACTGGCTCTCTGTGGAGATAGTTTCTTTGCTGCTGCTGATCGCCTTGATCGGGGTTTTGTGCCTGGGGCAAAATAAGAAAGGGAAAACAGAGGACAAGACATGATCGTTCCGTTCAGCCATGTCCTTTTTTTGGGCGGCATCCTGTTTTTGATGGGAATTTTCTGCTCAGTGACGCGTCGCAACCTGTTCATGATCGTACTTGGAGTCGAGATTATGCTGAATGCTGCCGCTATCGTCTTTGTGGGTGCGGCTTTGCGCTGGTATGATCTGGAAGGTCAGGCGTTTGTGCTGTTCGTACTTGCGGTTGCTGCAACCGAGGTATCCGTGGGTCTGGCCATGATCGTCTATGCATACAGGCGAACAGGATCGGTCGATCCGAGCACGTTTGACCTGTTGAAGTGAAGGCACTCGCGAAATGATAAAACCAGCCGGTATCAGCCGAAGGTGTGGGAGAAAGGATGGCCGTTTTGTGGTCTAAAGATGTCACATTGCTGGCGGCCGTTGCGGCAACGCTCGCGCCCTTCGCTTCTTTTGTGCTGATTATGGTGTTCACCCGGTCGCATCCGAGACTCTCCGCCGGCCTTTCGCTATCCGCCGCCGGCATTTCCCTTATCTGTGCACTGGCCCTGCTCGCCGGTCATTGGGATATGCCCGAGCCGATTCAATATAGCGGCAATTGGCTGGCCTCAGGCGATATTCACATTCCCTTCGGTTACCTTCTCGATCCGGTCAGTCTGCTGATGCTGGCCGTAGTCGCGGTAATCGGCTTTCTGATTCTGGTCTACTCTCTCGGATACATGGCCGGAGACCCGGGTTTTGCCAGATATTACGCGCTGATGTCCCTATTTCTTTGGGCTATGATGTGCCTTGCTCTATCACCAACGATGTTTCAGCTCTATGTCTTTTGGGAGCTGGTCGGATTGTCTTCCTATTTTCTGATCGGTTTTTGGTACGAAAAATTCAGCGCCAGCCAGGCGGGCAAAAAGGCCTTTATCATGACCCGAGCGGGCGATGTGGCAATGTTTGTCGGGGTTATCCTGGTTCTGTTGAATCTCGGCAACTTAAACATTTTGGATATGGACAATCCGAGCATTGCCGGGCGGATTCCCCAAAATCTGCTGACCCTTTCGGCTCTCCTCATTTTCGGCGGAATCATCGGCAAGAGCGCCCAGTTTCCTTTGCTCACGTGGCTGCCCGATGCCATGCAGGGGCCTACTCCGGTGAGCGCTCTGCTGCATTCTTCTACCATGGTTGCCGCGGGCGTCTATTTGTTTGAGAGGCTGTTTCCCTTTTTCTCGTTGTCTCCGCATGCCATGGCTGCGGGGCTCGCCATTGGCACCATCAGCATGCTGCTCGCTTCCACCATGGCCATGGTGAGTAGAGACATCAAGGAAATTTGGGCCTACTCGACCATAAGCCAGCTCGGCTTCATGCTCATGGGCCTGGACGCCGGCAGTTTCTTCTCCGGCGCGTTTCACCTGACCACCCATGCAGCTTTTAAAGCTTTGTTGTTCCTGTGCGCCGGAGTGTTCATTCACAAGTTTGCGACCAATGATATTTTCGAGCTCGGCGAAAAAGGATCGCGCAATTTAAGAGTGCCAATGGTCTGCACAGTGATTGCTGCCGGCGCTCTTGCCGGGCTGCCCCCTCTATCCGGTTTCTTCAGCAAGGAATTGATTCTGGCGGGACTGGCGGGGCTCGCCAATCCGCTGTGGCTTGCAGCGGCCCTGCTGGGTGTGTTTCTAACCGCCTACTATGCTTTCCGACCCATCTTCATCGTACTTTTCCCGCACCATTCGACATCCAGTCAAAAGGCTTCTTCAGCCTCCCCGGATTCAGGACATGAAGACGCCCACGATCAAGCTGCCTACCGGCTTATGGCGATACCTTTACTCATATTGGCCGGCATGACTCTGTTGCTGGGGTTCTTTCAGTATCCGCTACAGGACTTCCTGAAGTACCAGTATGCTTATTTGGGAATTCCTGCCGATCGCCATTACGGCTGGCTGCCCTACGTAGCCTCATTCCTGGCGTTCGGTGGTGTTGGGGTGGCCTGGGTGGAATTCGGTCGACCGGGCGCCGCCCGAGTGGGTTTCGTGGAGCGAATTCCGATCCTTTTTCGGCTTTTTTCAGAACGGTGGTATCTTGACCATCTCTACCGCTATCTGCTGGAAAGGGTGGTCGATAAAGGTCTCTCCCATATCTTCGCTCAAAACGACAATAAAGTGATTGACGGCAGTATTGACGGACTCGGCCATGGCACGGTTGAAAGCGGCCGCATCATCGCCTTCTTGCATACCGGCATGATCCAGTACCGGTTGCTGGCTATTTTTGTGGTGATGGTACTGCTGTCGCTTTATTTCTTTTTCTGATGTAAAGGTGACTCGCTGATGCAGATGGAATTTGCCGGTTTTCCCTATCTGTCCGCCATACTTTTGAGTTGCCTGGCGGGGCTGCTGCTCATCCTTTTCATCCCCCGGGAAAAACAGCTGCAGATCAAATGGGTCAGCGCGATCTTTTCAGGCATAACACTGCTCCTGGCGATCTATCTCTTTTTTGCGTACGATAAAAGCAGGGGAGGACTGCAGTTTGTAGAAAAGCTCGAATGGATTCCCTACCTCGGCATTCAGTATTTCAATGCGGCTGACGGATTCAATCTGCCCAACTTGTTGCTCACCGGCATTGTCTTCTTTACGGGTGTGCTCACCATGTGGGAAATGCGGGAGCGGGTGAAGGAGTTCTTCGCTCTCTACTTCCTGCTTGTGATTGGTGTTTACGGCCTGTTCATGACTATGGACCTGTTCTTCATCTTTGTCTGGTATGACGTCTCCCTGATCCCCATGTACCTTTTGATTGCCCTGTGGGGGACTACGCGCAAAGAGTACGCCGCGATGAAATTGACCCTCTACCTGCTGGCGGGCAGCGCCCTGATCTTGCCTGCGGTCCTCTACCTGGTGGTCAATTCCGGTTTGAACACATTTGATATCGTTGCACTCATGCGGCCTGGTACCTTCACTCCATCGCAGCAAAAGTTCGCTTTTATCCTGCTCTACCTGGGCTTCGGGATTCTGGCGGGTGTCTGGCCCTTCCACACCTGGTCGCCAGTGGGGCATGTGGCCGCACCCCATGCGGTGAGTATGGTTCACGCCGGGGTGCTGATGAAAATCGGAGCGTTCGGCGTGCTGCGCGTTGCCATATTCCTTTGTCCGCAGGGCTGGCAGCACTGGGCTGAGTTGATGGCCTTGCTGGCCGCCGTTGGAATCATTTACGGGGTGCTGGCAGGTTTAAGGCAAACCGATCTCAAGTATGTGATCGGCTATTCGAGTGTCTCTCACATGGGCATAGTCGGACTCGGCCTTTCAACTCTGACGGTGGATGGACTCAACGGAGCGGTTCTGCAGATGTTTGCTCACGGTGTGATGACCGCCCTTTTCTTCTCTTCAGTCGGCTACATCTACGATCGAACGCACACCAAGGCGATTGCGGAGCTCGGCGGCCTGAGTCGAATCATGCCGGTGGCATCGAGCTATTTTATCGTGGCGGCGCTGGCGAGCATGGGGGTGCCGGGGCTGGCGAATTTCTGGGCGGAGCTGCTTGTGCTTATCTCTGCATTCCGTGTCTATCCGGTGCGGGGCCTCCTGGCCATTATCGCTCTGGTCTTCAGCGCCCTTTTCATGCTGCGAGTGGTGCAGCAGACCTTTTACGGCCCGAATAACGAAAAATACGCTACGCTGCAAGATGTCACATTCGGCCTCGGAATGCCGCGCATGATTCTGGTCGCGATTCTCGTTCTGTTCGGGCTTTACCCCTCGCTAATGCTGGATATGATCGAAACGGCTTCGATTCCCTTTATTAACGGATTGCCATGATGCATTGGATGCTCATCAGCCCCGAGCTCTATTATTTGACTGCTGCCTTCTGGCTTCTTGTCGCCTGCATGACCGGTCCGCCGAAGCCTAAAAGGGACTACTTCACCGCTTTGTCTTTGTCGGCAGTCGGGGTAATAATCTCTCTGGCATCAGTTACCTTACAGGGTATCCTGTTTTCTCAAACCTACCGAATCGATCTCTTTGCCCAGGTTTTCAAAGTGATGCTCGCCTCGGGGCTCTTTCTAGTCGTTTGCATCTGCACGGAGCTAAACGGCATCAGGGAGCGTTACCAGCGCGAGCTCTATCTGTTGCTCTTTGTCTGCACCTTGGCCATGATGATGCTGGTCAGCAGTGTTCATCTGCTCAACATATACATCTCCCTGGAGCTCTCCAGTTATTCGCTCTACATACTGGTGGCCCTCAGAAAACAGCGGGACATGGGGCTTGAGGCGGGCATCAAGTATTTTCTGATAGGTATTTTTGCTTCGGCTCTGATGCTTTTTGGAATCGCCATGCTGTATGGAGCCACAAGGGTCAGCCACATAGAAGACCTTATCCAGGTCCTTCCAGGCTTAGTCGACAACCCCGCAGTCATCATCGGCTTACTTCTCACCCTGAGCGGGTTCTTCTTCAAGCTTGCCGTCTTTCCATTTCATCTCTGGGCTCCGGATGTTTACCAGGGCGCCTCGAATCAGGTGACAGCCTACATTGCGACCGCTTCCAAGGTTGCCGCAATCGCCATTTTGCTTCGCCTCATCGCGCTAACGGGAGATGGGAGCGTCTATCTTGTTCATGTTATGGTAGTGCTCTCCATCATTTCCATGACCATAGGAAATTTGGCGGCCCTGGTCGAGCAGGACCTCAAACGATTGTTGGCCTACTCCACCATTGCCCACGCGGGATATGTACTGATCGGGATCTTGAGCATGAATGACGCCGGCTACTCGGGGGCCGTCTTCTATGCCCTTTCCCTCTTGGTGATGAAGTTTGCGGCGTTTTTGGTCGTGGTGCAGGTTGCCGGTGACGGCCGGAATCTCCGCATCGAGCAACTGGCAGGTTTGCACCGACGCTCTCCGGTTTTGGCATTGACGTTGATGATTTCCGCCTTCAGCCTGGCCGGCATTCCACCTACCATCGGCTTCACAGGGAAGTTTCTGGTGTTCGCGGCAGCGATGCAAAGAGGTTACTTCACCCTGGTGCTCATCGCCATGATCAATGTGGTCATCTCACTTTACTATTACCTGCTGGTGATAAGAGCAGCATACCTGCTGGAGCCGCGAGAGGAGCCTGCAGATGTTCGAATATCGCCTGCCCTAAAATCACTCAGCATAGCAATGACTTGCCTGATGGTGGTCGGGGGGATTTTTCCTCACTATCTCATTGAGCTTGCCAGGGCTGCGGTCAGAGGGTTGATGTAGCGGCGACCGGTTTTTTAAACGCTTGCGAGCTCCACCCTTTACCCACGATTCGTGCTGGGAAGATCCCGCCTCGTTCCCAAACTCTGGTTGGGAACGCACTTGGGTGGCAAACTCAGTTTGCTGTTCGGCGGAGAAGAAACGGAGCTTCCCGGTCACTTACGTGCCCAAACAGAGTTTGGGCACGAGGAATGTAAGCCTCCTCTTGAATGGCTGTCCACCTAAATTCGGCGATTCCTTTCAACCGTTTCGTATAGTAGCCGT
>JAVEVM010000092.1:0-8000 GCA_034005055.1 Desulforhabdus sp.
GCCCTACTTCACTTTGACTGCCGCACCGGTGGATGGCTTTCTGGCTTTCTTCAATACCCGGCTAATCGCTCCTGTGACCATATACTTAGCTATGGCGGTGCAGAAGGTCGCGTTTTTGGATATACGGGAATCTCTGGCACCTTCGCTGTTCCATGCCTCCAAGCTTTCGGATGGAAGTCGTCCGAGGAACCGTTTTCTGTGGGGTCTCGTATGGGCGATTTTGCTCGGGCTGGTGGTATCTTTTGTCGCAATGCTGGCCCTTTATTACAAGTTTGGTATTTCGACGCTTCCCGATGACTGGGCCGTCGAAACGTCCCGCAGAGTTCATGAAAATGTTGCGCAATTGCTGGAGCACCCCGAACAGGCAAAACATTGGAGCATCATTTTCACCGCCACAGGTGCCGCGGTCATGACCATCCTGGTGCTTGGCTATCACCATTTCTTGTGGTGGCCGTTGCATCCCATAGGATACCTGACAACTTACAGCTCTGCCATGGACATCCTGTGGTTCAGCTTTTTTATTGGATGGGTAAACAACGCTCTGACTTTACGCTATGGCGGTGTCAACCTGTACAAGGAAGTGAGGCGCCTATTCATCGGCCTGGTCGTTGGAGATATGGTCATGGCCGTAGTGTGGCTGATCGTCGGTTTGTTTACCCCGTTCAGCTACCACGTGCTGCCGCTGTAATCGCGAAAGCTCGAACGAGCAATACTGAGTGCAGCTCCATCGGAGATGTACTTAGCCTCGACCGTCATTCGAACAATGAGCATATATCGGTTCTGTTAGGTTCTCTTTTTTCGCATTTTCGTTGTTTGGTGTTTTCGTGACCGGAGACTGCTGATGTACGAGGATCAAGATAAGGAACTTAAAGAATATCGAGATTTATTGCAGCCGCCTGAAAAGTTTGAGGACGGGTTTGGCTGGAAGTCCATTATTGGGGCTGTCCTTATCGGATTCTTGATGATGCCGGGATCCATGTATCTGGGACTGGTCGTGGGCACCGGGATCGGCCCGGCAGCCCGCTGGGTGACGGTGATCTTGTTTGCGGAAGTGGCCAAAAGGGCTTACACCAGGCTGCGCCAGCAAGAGGTTTTCGTCCTTTATTATATGGCCGGCGCCGCCATGGCATCTCCATTTTCCGGATTGTTATGGAACCAGTATCTAGTCCAATCCGAGGCTGCCAGAATGCTCGGCCTGACCCAATTCATTCCCGAATGGATCGCGCCGCCACCCACATCTGAATCCTTTATCGAGCGCAGCTTCCTGCATCGAGACTGGTTGATCCCGATCCTGCTTATGGTGGGATTTGAAATCATATCGGCAGTGGACCATTTCGGCCTGGGATATGCACTTTACCGGCTTACTTCAGATGTCGAAAAACTTCCTTTTCCGATGGCGCCGGTTGGTGCTCTGGGCAACATGGCGCTGGCCGAATCGACGCAACGGAAGGAGGACAGCTGGAAATGGCGGGTTTTTTCCGTTGGCGGGATGATCGGGCTCTGTTTCGGCGCGGTTTACGTGCTGCTGCCCGCAGCTTCGGGAGTCATTCTCAATGAACCGGTCCATCTGCTTCCAATCCCCTGGATTGAGCTCACCGATGTTACCGAGAACTTTCTGCCGGCAGTCGCCACCGGGATCAATCTGGATCTGGGGCTGCTGTTTCTGGGAATGGTCCTGCCATTCTGGGCGGTGATTGGCGGCGGTATCGGTTTGCTGATCACCTTTGCGGCCAACCCGGTATTATACCATTACGGCATTCTGCACCGTTGGCATAAAGGCATGGGAACCGTCGATACCATTTTTGCCAATAATTTCGACTTTTATATGAGCTTTGGCATCGGTTTGGGACTTTCTGTAGCATTGATTGGAATCTTTCATGTGATTTACAGCTTCGGGCGGGAGCAGATGGGCAGTTTTCGCGAGCGCCTTAAAACGCTTTTCACGCCTCCGCCTGGTCGTGGCGACTTCAATATCTGGATTGCCATCGGCATCTATGTAGCTTCAACCACCACCTATGTGATCATTTCATCCTACCTGGTACCGGGATTCCCCTGGATTTTCCTGGTGGCCTACGGGTTCATTTACACTCCGATTATTTCCTATGTTTCGGCCAGAATGGAAGGCATCGCAGGGCAGTTCATAACTCTTCCCATGATCCGGGAAGCCAGCTTCATCGCTGCGTCCAGATTTTTCGGCTATTCGGGAATCGGCATATGGTACGCCCCGATCCCTTTTCACAATTACGGCAAGGCAACCGTGCGGTGGCGTGAAATAGAGCTTACGGGCACAAGCTTCCGCAGTATCATCAAGGCCGAAATTCTCGTCATACCCATCGTTCTCATTGCCAGTCTGCTCTTCTCTCAATACATATGGCGACTGGCCCCGGTGCCGTCCAGTCAATACCCCTACGCTCAGCAATTGTGGCATTTGCAGGCGCTCAATACCCTGCTGTTGCAAAGCGCCACACTCGAAGGAGATTCGCCTTTTTTTCAAGCACTCAACATGGATTATGCGAGCATCGGCCTGGCATTGGGCAGCATAACCTATGTGGTGCTCGCCTTTTTTAGGTTACCCATCATGTTGATCTACGGTGTCGTTCGAGGGCTTGGACAGTCCACTCCCCATGGCTTCCTGCTGGAGCTTGTGGGGGCTTTTCTCGGGCGGTATTATTTCATCAAGAAGTACGGACTTTCCTGGCGGCAATACGCACCCGTGCTATTGGCCGGGTTCTCCTGCGGTATGGGGCTGATGGGTATGCTTGCCATGGGCTTTACGCTGATCATGCGCTCTTTGCGGAGTCTTCCTTACTGATTTATAGCATGGAGCTTGAAGCAGAAGGCATCGCTAATCGGCAGGCTGGGTTGAGTGGACTTTTCTCACGTTTCGGTGGCCGCAAGATTATGGCCGCTTCTATGACAAGAATTGGAAATGCCCTGGCGATCTTCCTGCGTTATCCGGAAGCCGGCAAGGTAAAGTCCAGGCTCGCTGCCAAGCTGGGCTGGAGCGAAGCTGCTCGCATTTATGAAATACTCGTACGGAACACACTGGGAGTGGCGGCTGATTATAAGAAGCTGAGACCCCGCACAGAGATTTTTCTGTTTTTTACTCCAACCTGTAAACAGAAAGAGCTCGAAAGTGCCTTTCCCGGTCCATGGGAGTTTATTGCCCAGCAAGGAGCTCATCTTGGCCTCCGTATGGATCGGGCAATTCAGCAGGTTTTGTCGGCGGGTTACAGACAGGTTGTGCTGATCGGCTCCGATATAGCCGACCTGCGGTGCTCGGACCTGGAGGATGCCTTCCAGGCAATCGAACGAGGCTGTGCTGTTCTGAACCCTGCCGCCGACGGCGGTTTTTACCTGATCGGCGTGGACCGCCCCTGCCCTGCTGCCCTAGCGCCTGAACAATGGGGGACTTCCGACGTGTTTCGTCGGACCAGGGATCTGCTTGTACAGCTGGGCTTCAGTCTGGTGGTGCAACAGCAAAGAGCGGATATCGACCGACCGGAAGATGCTTATAATCTTCATGGGCATGCTCTGTTGCAGGATCGCATTTCGGTTATCATCCCCACCCGAAAATCGGTCGATCAACTATTCCCATTACTTAACGCGCTGGACGCTCAGCTCTGGCCGGACGACGAGATCATCATCAGCCGCCATCAGGAGAAGTGTTCGGCTCACTGTGAGCAGAACTTGAGCCCACGCATGCGGTTGCTTGATTCGCCCCTGGGCAGAGGGGTGCAGCTTGACAACGGAGTAAAAGAGGCGCGCGGCAATCTTTTCTGGTTCCTACACGATGACAGCATACCACCCGACCAGTTCGGCTACTTCGTTCGCAAAATCTCTCATAAGCCGCAGTATAGCCTTGGATGTTTCCTGCTCGACTACTATCCATCCAACCGCAGCATGGAGCTGATCGCGCGCTGGGCCAATTTCAGATCTCGTCGGTTGGGGCTTCCCTATGGCGATCAAGGCTTGTTCTGTCGGTCGGAGATCTTTTGGAAGCTTGGCGGGTTTCGACAGCGCTATCTGATGGAGGATGTGGATTTTGTGCGGCGGGCAAAGCGGCTGGGCAGACTCTTGATCATCAATGAGAGACTTTCGACCTCGTCCAAGCGATACTTCGCCAAAGGAATCCTCCGAGCATCAATGCGAAATCATCTCACTATGCTGCTCTACCTCATGGGCGTGGATGAAGCCCAATTGGTTTCTTTCTATTATCGTTGATCGGAATCGAAACTGTCATTGATAGCATCGCTTAATTTCGCTGCCAGGGAGTAGATCTCGAACGGCTTGCGGATGACGGCTTTGACCTGAGAAGGAAAATCTTCCATTTTCCTGGTACATTCGATCAGTCCGCTGGCTACCAGCACTCTGGCATTTGAATCGATAGCCAGAAGACGCCTCAGGCATTCGGCGCCGCTCATGACCGGCATGGCCAGATCCAGAATAACAAGAGCGAAAGGCTCTCCGCCTCGCAGAGCTTCTTGATAGAGCGATACGCCTTGCGTCCCATCATCAGCGGAGACTACCCTGTAACCGAGCGAAACCAGCATCTCGCTCACAACATCACGGATCTGCTCCTCGTCATCCACCAACAGTATGGACTGGCCCGCTCCCCTTGGAACACTCGGCAGTTGATCTGAGAAGGTATTTCTCAGGGGTCTTTTGCCATTTTCAATCAGTGGCAGGTAGACGCTGAATCGACTTCCCCTTCCCGGTTGGCTGTCGAGCTTTATGCATCCCTCATGGGCCTGTACAATGGAATAGACGATGGAAAGTCCGAGACCCGTGCCCTTTCCGGGCTCTTTGGTGGTAAAGAACGGGTCGAAAACTTTCAGCAAAAGATCTGAAGATATGCCATGGCCAGTGTCGGAAATTTCAATTTGTACCAATGGCGCCTTTTCACCCGATGAAGGACTGCCCAGCGAGAACGGGGACTCCGGCAGGAGCCCTGTCTGCCGAGTGCGGATGTGTATCTCGCCGCGATCGGCTATAGCATCTCTGGCGTTCAACACCAAATTGACAACAACCTGCTCCAATTGATTGGGATCGGCCCAAACCATCAACTCATCAGGCGGCAGGTCCAGGCTCAGCTCGATGGGGGGCGGAAGAGTCTGCCTGAGCAGCGGCTGCAAGTTTGCCAGCAAGTTATTAACATTGACGCGGATCTTCTCCCCGCCGCCCGAGCGTGCAAATGTGAGCATGCTGCGAGTCAGTGAGGCGGCCCTTTGACAGCCATCCTGGATCTGCCTGACATGCTTGAGCAGATCATCAGGCTCAAACGGCTTCGTCTCCGGCCTGCGCGTCCACGGATCTGAGTCCGCAAATGATCTGTGGTCCGCATTGTGCCGCAACATGGCTGTCTTCTCGTGGCACATTGACTTCGGCCAGTCGACCGGACGGTCATGACCCGTATGATTGCTCCACCATGTCCCGGAAGGTGCTTCAGCCCCGCCGATCAATTCAAGTGCTTTAGCCCGCTTGCGCGATCCGCTGGAATAAATCTTCGCAGACAAGAGCTCCGCATGTCCCAGAATAGCGGCAACGATGTTGTTGAACTCATGAGCCATACCGCCCGCCATGGTTCCTATGGATTCCATTTTGGAAGCATGCAGGAGCTGTTTTTGCAGCGCCTCCTCGCGCGTGATATCCTGAGTACACTGGACAACCCCCTGGAGCCGTCCCTGGTCGTCCACCAGTCGGCTGGCCATGATCTTTACGATACGCTTTTCACCCCTGGTCGTCATCGAATCCCTGACCTCCAAAGTGCCAAGCATGGTATCCAAGCGGCTTCGTTCTTTTCCGTAACGATCCAGGATCTCTTCTTCGGAATACTCCAACAGAGGCGCTGCAATCACTGGCAGGCAGCCGGCCACCAACCCCGATTGGTCGTCCAGGGCTCTGCCCAGAACCTGTTCCCTGGGAACACCGGTCATGATCTCGCAGGCGCGGTTCCAGAGAACCACTTCACCCTCGAGATCGATCAGGAATGTAGCCACCGGAATGCCGTCAAGAATAGCGGCAAGCCTTTCTCGTTCCAGTTTGAGCAGCACTTGCGCCCGTGTTTGAAGAGTGATGTCTCGAATCGATCCAAGCAGATGCTTTTCATCCCCGGAAGAAACGAGAGTCATCGAGACTTCTGCATCAAAAAGCTCACCGTCACTACTCTGATATAACCATTCAAACCGCTGGGGCCGTCCCTGCAGGACTTCCCTGATGATTTCATGTTCCCGCTGCGCCGAAAGGCGATTGTCCGGTTGCCTCTCAGGAGAGCATTGTGACAGATGTTTATTCAACAACTCTTGTCGGGTCGCTCTGAATAGACGCGCTGCTGCACGGTTGCAGTCTATGACAGCGCCCTCCCGGCTCACCAGCAAAAATCCGTCCTGCGCCATTTCAAACAGCATTCGGTAGCGACGCTCGCTCTGCCGCAGTGAGTGCATCGACTGGTCCAGACTGGTCGAGAGATCCTTGATGGTATTGAGGAGGTCACCCGTCTCGTCATCCCTTTCCAGCTGTTCAAACTTCTCATTTAAGCCGCTTTCAACCACATCTCTCGCAGCCAGTCCGTCGTCCAGGCGCTGCCGGAGCTGAAGCGCAAGTTGCTGCAGCAGTGCAAGCGGCAAAGTGACGCGTCGCACCGCGATCAGCCCCAACAACAGTGCAACCACGCCGCCCACAACCATACCCACAATCAGCCTGCGGCGCATAATAATAAGCGAAGCAAAAGCTTCGGCGACGGGCTGTTGCGCCCCGACTATCCAATTGGTGATCGGAACATTGGCAATAGAGATGAGCATCCGGATGCCAAGCGAATTGGTCGTCTCCCCGACTCCCTGGAAACCCTCGATGGCGGCATCAAATATCTTGTTCACCCCGATCGGCACATCGCGGGCAAGCACGCGCTTATCGACAGGATGAAGAATCATCAGCCGTGAACGATCATAAACATAAATGTATCCGGTCTTCCCAATCTGTTGCCGGCGAATTCCACCCAAAGCATTATCCGATAGCAACCGGGCCGAGCACCCCAACAGTCCGACCTTCTCTCCCGATGCTCCACGCAGGATAGCCGTAAAAGTCACGACCGGCTCACCGGTCCTGGCAGATCGATATGGAACCCCAACTATCCCTTCGCCTTCCTCCATAGTGCGCTCGAAGTATTCTCGAAAAGCGAAATTCTTGCCGCGAGTCGCAGGCTGCATCGGATAATCCGCCCACAGCGTGCCATCGCTATCAAGCAGGAACATGCCGTTGTCGAACTTAGGAAAAATGGTCTGCATCGATTTCAGATACTCTTCGATGGCTGCTGCGTCGCGTTCGCGCAATGAATCCTCGGGAATATTGTAGGCAATGGCTCGGGTGTCGAGCAGACACTCCTGCAGCCATTCTGTAATGTAGGTGGAAGCAGTCTGCGAAATACCCCGCAGACCGGAAAAGACGGATTCCCGCAGGGCCTGCTCCAGAAGGTGCAGGTAAACCGCTCCAGAAACGCCAAGGATCATGACGACACTCAATGCCAACAGGATCGATGATTTTGTTCTAAGCTTCATAGCGGCGCAGTCTAATGCAGTCGCGGGAGAATTTCTATTGTTTTATTCTCTCGAGAAGCGGCCTCTGCCAAAACCTCGTTATGCCAGAAGTGACATGTTTACAGGGGCTTGTAAATGTGGTTAGAGTTAAGATCATACTACGGATTCGGCAGTTTCTCTTGTCCTCAAATTAATGTTCTTATCGCTGAAGGAGTCGATTATTCGACGAAATGGTCCGTTTTTCTGATGGCAGACTCTAGAAGGAGAAGAGTAAATGGAGAAAATACTTCGAATTGATGTGGGTGCCGCGGGTGGCCCGAAAGTAACCGAGACGCCACTGGACGAATACGCGGGATTGGGCGGAAGAGGCCTTACTTCCGCTATCGTCGCCAAGGAGGTTCCTCCCATGTGTCATCCCCTGGGAGCGGAGAACAAGCTGGTGATCGCTCCCGGCTTACTGAGCGGGAC
>JAVEVM010000093.1:0-7922 GCA_034005055.1 Desulforhabdus sp.
CGGACTTATCCGGAACCGGTCAATCCGACCCGGAAGAAGCCACCGAGGTTATTCTCAACCCGCTTCAGACCAGGCGGCATCTATTCCAATCCTTTTATGAAGCCCACGTTTGGGAAATTCCCGAACGACTGCGTGACGGTTTCAGCTTTTATCTGCCCGAGACCGACGGCATCCCCCGCTTACCCCTTCGTGAACGTTTTCTGCGACGGCGGTTCGGGGCACACCTGGAACGCTTGAAGCGAGTTGTGCTGATCGGTATGGGCAGCTCTTATCGCACCGCGCTCATGTGTCGTGCGTTTTTCCAGGCGGTCGTTCCACGGCTGAGATGCGAGGTGCTTCGCCCGGTCGAGGTGGAGCAAGTAGAGCGGTGGATCGATGCGGACCGAGATCTGGTTGTGCTGCTGAGTGTGTCCGGGACTTCGGCGGACATTGTAGAGCTGGCCGGCGAGATCGTCCACCATCACGGGACCGTGATCGGTGTCAGCGAAAAACCGTTCTCGGACATGGGGTTGATTGCCGCAAGATCGGGCGGCGTCATTCCCATCATGAGCGGCGAAGAGGTTACCTTTACGGCGCTCAAGAGCTCCATTTGCACGGGGCTCATCTGCCGGTTGCTGGCTGCGTGGCTGGCCGGCAGGGAAGGCAAAGAGATGCGGGAATCCGTTGCCTGCCTGGAGCTGCCGAATATCCCCGCGCTTTTTTCGAAGGTGCTCAAGGATGAATCCATTCAGCAATTTCAAAGGCAAATTGTGGACGAGAGTGCCCGGAGCCGATCGGTGATTGTTTTTGACGCCGTTCTCACTACCGGCACCGGTCTGGAGGTAGCCGAGAAGCTGGAAGAAGAAAGTTGGACCGCCATCGGCAAGGCCGTGGATTATCAGGATCTGATGCTCGAGCCGTTGGCAAAGGACTTTGATTCCAATCTGATTATCGTCAATGCAACCGATATGCAGCGGCTTTCCGAGGCGTTGAGCGTGATGAAATATCTGTATGCAAGCCAAACCCCTTTTATGGCCGTGACCTTCGAGCATTCCCATCTGGACGAGATGCGCTTCTACTCGCGAGGCCGCTGCGTCGATTTGCCCAAAGTACATGATGCGAATCAGCCCATGATCGATATGGCTTTCTATTATCCTTTGGCGCGTGAATTCGGTATGGCTCATGGTCGTCGCGATCCCGGCTTTCCGCGCAATCGCGCCAAATCCGTTACCGTATCCAGGCATCGCCCCCCACATACACCTTCAATCCGTCAGGAGGTTAAGGCGCTTCGAGTATACTCGCATTCTGCAATTGGTGAAGCTTCCCCTCGGCTCGATGCTCCAACCGGATGGGAAGCCAAAGCCGGCAGCGCGCGGGAAGTGGATTACTACAGGGGCATGAGGCTCCTGGCCGAGGCTCTGCGGCAGGAACAACCCTTGCACCATTTGGCGGCGAACGTCCCGACAGATTTTTTCGTGATGCTGGATGCACTCGGCGAATCTTTGCTGGAGGGCGGTGAAGTCGTTTTCGTGCCGCTGGATCAAAGCTCCGGAGCGGTGGCGAAAAACCTGATTTCGGTATGGCGCCGGCTAAGTAGAGCTGCCTTTGCCGTCATTGAGCCTGGAGTATCCCTCGAAAGCTGCTCTGAGGATGCCTACCTGATATTTATCGGTGCACCCCGGTCAGGTACGGGTGACTTCAGCTCAGTTTCAAAAGCGGCCCGGTCGCTGCCGCAGCACCTGTGGGTGAGCTGCACCGCGCCTCGGGAGCTTGAGGCATGCTTTGCGACATCTCGTGGCGTGCTCAAACTGCATCCCTCATGGCAACCGATTCAAGCCGAGGCACTCTATGCCGTCGTTAGTCTTTTGCTCATCGAGGCGCTGAAGAGCCGAAAAACGCAAGAAGGAAATTTGATCGGCCAGGCGTTCCATTTGGCTCCCCTGTTGATCGAAACGATTCTGCAGGATGGGCGGCTGTGGGAGGAGATCGTCCATACGGCCGCGGAAAACGGGAACTATCTGACGGCGTCTATGGTAGGGCCGGGCGACGGAGCGGGCGATTTATGGGCGCTTCACAGCGAGCAATCCGGTGCCTGGCTGATGGAGTCGTTCATTTATGGAGAAAGCGCCCACGGTCCCGTGGTAACGGTGGATCCTTCGCCGCAGAAAAAATTTGTCGCCCTCACCAGCCGAAAAGAGCTTTTGGATCGCTTTGGGCTGGAACGGGTAAAAGAGTGGGAAAACCGTTACCTGGACGGCCGAAGTATCGATGAATTTCGTGCTTCTCCCGGTTTGAGGTCGCGTTTGGATGCCGTAACACCTTTTCTCGTCAACGAAACCTGGTATCTTCCGGTGTTACGGCCGGACTACGATCCGGTCGAAGATAACCTGATCTTCCTGGATGCTACCAGGCAGCGCTACCTGGATCGTGCCCTGGATGAATTGTCGTTGTATGGCTGCCGCTTCGCAAGAATAGTATTGATCTGCCAGGAAGCATTCGATTCCCTGCCGTTCTTTGCGGAGCTCTATCAGTATCCGATCAGTCAGGTGCTGTCACTTCCGCCCATCGCCATGCGGGACGGCTCGCAGCCGATTCCTGAACTACTGCTGCCTTTTGCCATGAGCCTGACCGGTATGGCATTGGCGGCACGCAATGCGCTACAAAGAACTCGGGAGGAGAAGCCGAAAACTCTAGATCGCCTTTTACCGGATGCTTTTGGTGCTGTCGGCGAGGCCTTGCGGGAAGCAGGCGTCGTCCTGGCGAATTTAAATCATCGGGTGATCGAAGCGCTCTTGAATCTCGCCCCGGTAGTGCAGGGGGTTCTGGGCACGGCGGTCTATCGAGTGCAGCGCATCGAAAGCACGCGTCAGCTGGATGAGATCCTTTCCGGCAGCAGAGTTTACGGGGCTGAGAAGGTAGTGCATGGTTTTGAGGCATCCATCGAGGCGGCTGTACCCTATTACCTGATTTATCCGGAGCGGCGCCTTTTTATCGGCGAGGCCGAAGCCATGGCCAAAGAGGCGCTCTCCGATGACTATTGGGAACAGTGGTTTGAAATCTACGGCGACAGCTGGTCCTGTCTCTTTGGCCGGCGCATCGAACTGAATGAAGGACCAGGGGAGCGACCCCGCATTGAGCTCCCCATCCTGAACACCGAGCAGGACATCCATAGTCTGCTGCATCTTTACGTCACCTATCGCGAGTGGGACTATTCCAACGATCTGGCGGAACAGATCGAAGCCACCGCCGCGGCGCTCGGCAAGCACCGCCTGGCTGATGACCCACAACCAACTGAATATACTAAAATAAGCAGCCGTTTTAACAATGCTGTGATACCCGAGGGGTACCTCTGGGAGGACGCTTTCCTTGTGCTGCTTCCCAGGTCCGACCTGTTCTCCAAGCCTGAGGACGACTCAGCACTGCGGATTGCAGAAAGGCTGATCGAACTGGGCCGACTGGTGACCGATAGAGGAGCCGTATTCACCCGGGAGAAAATGGCTTCCGCCCTTCATTCTGTCTGGGCCGGGCTGCGCGGCGCCAGTTGGGAGCCGGCGCAGCATTGGCAAAATCTTGCAGAGGCAATCATGCAACATCTCAGGAGAAAAGAATGAACCAAAAGCAAATCGAGGTTTCAAAATCCCTTTTGGGGAAGGGTACGGTAGACATGCTCTTTCAGGTCCATGAAGATGCACTCTGGATTCTGGAGAATCTTGGTGTGGGCTGCAAGCAGCCCGATATGCAACAGGCTTTCCGTGCGCTGGAATCAACCGGTGAAGCGGTTGTCTACAACGATCGAATCCACATCATGGCCTCTCTGGTGGAAAAGTCTCTTCAAACGGTTCCCGGTGTGGATCGGTTCTTCGTTCCCCTCAACAGTTTTTTCGTGGGTGGAACGGCGCCCTACGTCTATGATGATGTTGCGGGAAGGGGAGGCCTCGCCCCGACGCCCGACCATGTACGCCGCATTGCCAGGATAGCCGAAGCCAATTCAGCGGTTGCCGGCATGGGCCGAGGCGTGAAATTGAAGAACGAAGTCGAACAGATGAACATCATGGCCGAGCATTGCAGCAAGCCTCTCTATTTTGCCGTTACCAGCGATGCCTCCCTGGAGCGGGCCAGGGAATTGCACGCGCAAAGAGGCAAGGTGATGATCGTCTTCTGCCTCACGCGTCCTCCCCTTGAGGTGAACGAGAACTTTTCCGATTCTTTTGTCAAGGTGGTCAAGGCCGGCCTGCCTGTTTTCATCTCGGCTATGCCTCTGGCCGGTATCAGCGCTCCTTACAGCTACAACGGGGTGCTGGCCATGACCCATGCGGAGGTATTGTTCGGTATCTGTGCGGCTCAACTTCTCAACCCGGGAGTCACCTGCGTTCACGCCGGCTTTCCAACCATCGCCGATCCCCGCATCGAGTACAATCCGAACTACGGACTGATCAGCCATAATCTTCTCAATATCCTCATGGCACATTTGAATATGATGCTTGACCTGCCGACCTTCCAAAGCGCCGGCACAACCCATGAGGAACATCCCACCGAAAGAGCCTACCGAGATGCACGGACAGGACAGGCCCTGTGTAAGAAATACGGAGTGCACATGATCCGCCACCCGTTCGGCTTTTTGCGATATCTGATCGATTTCTCCATTGAAAAGCTTGAGAAAGCTGTCCGCATTGCAGAAGGGGTCACAGCGGACGACGCCCCCGCAGCGGAAATGCCTCTCTACGATCCCAGAGGCATGCTGTCCATCCAGCGGATCGGCCTTGGAATGTATCTGGACGATCCGCTTACGACCGCGAATCTAGGCAAGATTTTTGTCGACTAGGAGAACATCATGGAGGTCAAACAAGTACCGGTTGCGGCCGTGGAGCGCAGCCTGATCTGGATTGAGGCGGTGGAAAATGCCCTGGCGGAGAAGGGAGGCGCAGAGCTTGCCGATCAGATCATGAGGGCCGCAGGAAAAAAATGTGCGCTCCAGATTCTTGCGGATTGCGAGGAGATACTGGGCAAAAAGCCCGAGACTGTCGATGAACTGTTGAATGCCACCAACCGGCGTCGACTGCAGCGGCACAGTCTGGCGAACCTGTGGGAGCGAGATGGCAACACGGCCCACCTCAAGATCGACAGCTGCGCATGTACTCTGGTTCGAGCGGGCCTGGCAAGGCCCAATCCCGTTCACTGCCGGTGCTCGAAAGGCCTCATGGTAGAGCTCTTTTCCACGGTCACCAGGGGTCCCGTGCACGTTGAAATGGTGAAAACCGTCGGCTGTGGCGACGATTGCTGTGAATTTATGGTGTATTTTGAGGACTGAGGCGACTCCCAAGTGCAATCGCGAGAAAAAAATGGATAACACGGATCGAATAATCGATTTCATCTTGGGGCTTCAGCTGGAGGATGTTCCCACTGAAGCGGTTCACCAGGGAAAACGCTGCTTTCTCGATACCCTCGGTGCGCTTCTGGGAGGAGCCTCAACGCCTGTCGCTCAGCTCATGGCAGAGCTTGCCGTGAGCTGCTTTGCCGGAAACGACTGCACTCTGCTGGCGAACGGCGGCAGGGCTTCCCCGGTGGGTGCTGCCCTGGTCAACGGCTTTGCCGTCAATGCCCTGGATATCGACGATGGCCACCGGCTGGTAAAAGGCCATCCCGGGGCTTGTGTGATGCCCGTTTTGATTGCCGCAGCAGAGCTTGCCGGCTCCGCTGCAGACGGCAGGCAGTTGCTTACTTCACTGATTATCGGTTATGAGGTGGGAATTCGTGCCGGCCTCATTCGCCATGCAACCTATTCTATGTACCACGCTTCCGGTAGCTGGGGAGCCGTTGCCGGGGCCGCCGTAGCTGGACGGATGATCGGCTTGGAGCGGACTCAGCTGCGGGAGGCCCTGGGCACAGCCGAATACCATGCACCCATAGCGCCCATGATGAAGGGGATCGAAAAGCCTTCCATGGGAAAGGACGGCATTGGCTGGGGGGCCATGGCGGGCATGGCTTCGGCCCTCATGGCCCAACGGGGATTTACCGGTATAGAATCTCTCTTTGAGGATACCCCGGAGCCGGGTTTGATCGAGAGCATCGGCACCGACTACCTGTTCATGAATTTGTATTTCAAACCGTACGCCGCCTGCCGCTGGGCTCAACCGGCCGCGGCCGGCGCTTTGAAGATCTTTCGGTCGAGCGCTATCGATATCGAGTCGATCGTCTCGATAAAAGTGAAAACATTCAAGGCTGCGGCTTCCCTCAGCAACAAGCACCCTCATAATACCGAAGAAGCCCAGTACAATTTGGCCTATCCGGTGGCGGCGGCCCTTCTGGACGGAGAAGTGGGCGCGGCCCAGGTGCTGCCGCCTCGAATCTTCGACAAAACCCTGCTGGCTCTGTCCGACAAGGTGGAAGTGATGGTGGATGAAGAATTTGAAAGAGCATTTCCACAAAAAACCCATTCGGAGGTCATTATCCGTACCCGCGATGGCAAGGCGCTCTCCTCGGGCTCCGTGGAGCCCCCGTGGGAGGCCCCGGACACACTTCCAACCGATGCCGAGCTGGAAAGCAAATTCCATCGACTGGTAGAGCCGATACTCGGCGCAACAAAAAGCCTTCGCTTAATTGAGCTCGCCTGGAGCCTGGATCAAATCAGCTCCATCAAAGAAATTACCGAGCTGTGCCGCTACACCTGACAGCGGAGTTCTCCGCTTCGGCCAAAAGATTCAGGGCTTCAGATGGTCACTAATTCATTTCCACCTTCCCACCCTTTTTATCGCGATAATCCTATGTATATACAGTTGCAATGATCGGTCCGAATTTTTCCGGGCTTCTTGAACAATGGATTGAAACGACAGAAAAGATGTCGTCTCAATCCTTATTGGCTATGTGCCGAATTTGTTGGACTTTAGGCACAGCACGCCTTTCAAGCTGTTGCCAACGAACGGAAGCTGAAGACTTCGTCTTCGCTCAGTGACTCAACGGCTGACTCAGGAAGAGTGACCTTTCAACCATCTCAGGAGAAATGATAGCTGGTTGAGGGTCCGGCTGGAACCCTTGGTTCGGCACTGCCTCATATTCACTTCAGGAGGCCGAGGTACTTCTTTATGTGCTTTGCCCCTTCAAGTAGGACTTAAAATCACGATAGTAATTTTCATGGGGACCGATCATTATCAGTTCGATATCTTCTCCAAGCATGCGATACGATAACAGATACAGCGTACTTCGGATCTTGAGCTTATGCACAAAAACCCCTCTTAAATCGCCTTTCTTTTCAGAACCGATTGATGGGTCCTGGATTATCTTCTTGATTTCAGAATCCAATTCCAGCTTCTGGTTCTTTTCAAATTTCTTGACTTTCTTTGAGAAGGATCTTGATTGGTAGATTTTCATTTCGCTCAACCAAATTCATATTCTGATTTCTCGTCCTGATCTAACTCTACAATTCCTATCAAAATCTCCTTTATTAGATCATAGGTGAGATCAGGGTTCTCCTCTGCACACTTACCAATCCTTGCCCAGTGCTCAATCTGGCCTGTTAAGGATCTATGGTCGATTTTGCTGAATTTCTTGGCTTCGTTAAGCAATTCGTCTGAGATTCTCACGGCCGTTGGCATTTTGCTCCTCCATGCTTGTTGTGCGTTTGCATGCAAACTATATCATAAAATAGCAAAATGCAATGACATAGATTCTCATTGTTCTCCCGACGAAAGGGATATGCCATCGGTGGAAGTCACGTGCACAGAATGACCAACCAGCGACTCCATCCAAGCCAAAGCCCCTTCGCCGAAGGGCACACAGTGACGATCAAGTCGGAAAGCGAACGACACGGTTGGGCGGCACCCGACCGCGCGGCCAAAAAGTCCCTGAATCCGCCTATGACCGTCACCGCGTGATCGGGTGTCCTGCTCCAACCGCTGGTGTACGCCCCGGCATGGGCGTGAACTTATGGGGCGCAAGTCCTCTGTACG
>JAVEVM010000094.1:0-7884 GCA_034005055.1 Desulforhabdus sp.
CCTAACCCTATCTGGTGGGGCGTCGCAATTAGACTCGGATCGGGGAAATAGATGAGGCTCGACTGAAAAAAGTAAAGGAACATTGCGACTGTTAGGTACAGCCCAAGTGGAACAATCAGAATATACGTCAAGATTTGCAGCAGATTAGACTTGAGCATGACAGAATCCGATCGCATAAGGGAAACTTCTCCATACATCCGACTCTTTTGGATCCGTAGGATGCGATCTTTCTTGAGCATACTAAGCTACAGTAACAAGACGCGTCAACTTGTAGGAAGCAGCCGAGCCGTATGGCATTTTGCTTTTCTCCCAGCCACGGAGAAAAACAAAGCGGCTCTTCAAGGATTAACCTCATGTGCATTGGTTCAAGTCTCTGCTGTGGACGACGTTAACGTTCAGGCAATCCCGCTGCTATTGACATGAGTAAACACCGCCAAAGCGAGGTGTTTTTTGCTTTGCTCATAACAGAGTTGTGTTAATGTCGGATTGGCTCAAGTCAGAGACTTGAACCAACCGATATTGAGGCACGAGCTGAGCCATATTCCGGTAGTCAACTGTCAGCATGTTCATCCGTGTTATGATTTGGCTCTATCCGTCCCTACGTTCATCATAAGCTCAAATGAGGCTTTTGGAGGCTATCTCACCATGTGCCAATTCTGCCATAAGCACGGCGAGGGCAAAAAGTGGTACCTGCAGGCCGAAAATTATTCAAACGAGCTGCTCTCCGATATGGGCAGACGCCAATATATCAAAGGATTTGTGTCAGATATCGGAAACTGTCCGGTCTCAAAACTCGATAATACTTTCCGTCAGGCCATGAAGGCGCCATCCTGGTTGCGTCACCTTTTGTACAGGTTCAATGAGCGCCGTTACCGGCGGGACCATTTTGGTCAGGTGGTGCCTTTGGAAGAGCTCGAAGAGGTGCTGGATTTGGCCAATTCAATCGTACTGCTGCCCTGCGTTTGCCGGAAGAGCACCACGGGCAGGCGGGATGCCAATTATTGCATTGGCCTGGGACTCGATCCTGAAAAGCTGTTGGATGTGAAAGAGGCCTTTCTCGAAACATTTCGGCCCGGACCTGAAGTCAAGCTTTTTGAAAAGTTGAGCAAAGCTGAAGCGATCAAGCTCCATAAGAAGTTCGAAAGGGATGGGCTCATCCACACCATTTGGACCTTCAAAACCCCGTTTATCGGCGCGATATGCAATTGCGATCGGGCCGACTGTCTGGCCATGCACAGTTACCGCTATGAGCTTCGATTGTTCTTCAGGGGCGAGTACATAGGTGAAATCGATGAGCCAACATGCATTGGCTGCAGAGCCTGTCTAGCCATGTGCCAGTTCGGTGCTATAGGTTTTTCGGTCGACCGGCGCAAAGCCTTTATTGATCCGGTCCGCTGCTACGGCTGCGGAGTGTGCCGAAGTGTCTGCGAACAAGGGGCGATTCAGCTCACTGCCCGCAGCGAGCACCCGCTCGCTCGCAACCTGTGGTGACTAAACCGGCTGAATGCGCGATTCGGTTAGACACGGATGGACAGGGATTAATGCGGATGGACATACTCATGCTGAGGGCCTATCCAAGTCCATCCATGTCTGTGGCGAACCCCTTGAGACTCAGCTGTTACGCTTTACATACTGCTCACGCATGGCTCGCTTGTTTAACTTGCCGACGCTCGTTTTTGCCAGGCTGTCCAGAAAGATCGTTTTATCGGGCACACCCCATTTGGAAATAACACCCTTGTTGACGAATTGCATGAAGAAGCTCTTGATGTCCTCTTCCGAAACTCTGTCTTTATATTCGTCTTTGAGCGTCACCAATGCCATTGGCCGTTCTCCCCACTTCTCATCCGGTATCGCAATGACGGCCGCTTCGCTCACACCCTCATGCTGAGTGAGGATATCCTCCAACTCCAGTGAAGAGATCCATTCTCCGCCGGTTTTAATCACGTCCTTAATGCGATCCGTCACCTGCAGGTAGCCTTCACTATCGATATAACCAATGTCGGAAGTATGCAGCCAACCGTCGGTCCATAACTCTTCGGATTTTTGCGGTTCCTTGAAGTATCCCTGAGTGAGCCATGGAGATCTCACCACGACCTCACCGGTGCTCACCCCATCGTGCGGCAGGCTCTTTCCATTAACATCCGCCACTTGCAGATCCACCAGCGGAATGGGGGCGCCGGTACGACACCTTACGGCGACTTGCTCATCCGCATCCCAGTCAAACATGTGCGGGCGCAGCTTGCCCAGTGTCAAAATCGGACAGGTTTCCGACATGCCATATCCGGTAAAAACATTGACGCCTCTCTCCAGTGCCCTTTTGCACATAGCCTTGGAAAGAGCCGAGCCGCCAATGATCACCGTCCAATTGGATAGATCGATCTGACCGGCGCTGGGGCTGTTGAGCAGCATATGCAGAATGGTCGGCACGCAATGGGAGAAGGTGACCCGTTCTTTCTGCACTAATTTCAAAATCGTCTCTGGCTCGTAGCGGCCAGGATAAACCTGCTTGGCACCGATCAAAGTGGCAGCATAAGGCAGTCCCCAAGCATGCACATGGAACATCGGGGTCAAAGGCATATAGACGTCACCCGAGTCGAACGAGGCCTGCGATCTGAAGCTGCCCAAAGCAGTCAGCACTCCAAGGGTATGCAGCACTAACTGGCGATGGCTGAAATAGACGCCCTTTGGCGCTCCTGTGGTACCTGTGGTGTAAAAGGTAGTCGCTTTGGTGTTTTCATCAAATTCCGGGAAATCGAAATCATCTTCAGCTTTGCCAAGCAAATCCTCATATTCGCCGGCGGTTTCCAGCTTCGTCTCGGGCAGAGCCGTCAGGTCAGTCATTACAATGATCTTTTTGACCGTTTTCAGTTCGTCTTTGATGCTCTCGAGAACCGGCATAAAATCCGAATTGACCAGGATGACATCGTCTTCTGCATGATTGATGGTATAGAGGATCTGCTCCGGCGACAATCGGATGTTTACCATATGAAGAACGGCGCCCATCATGGGAATGGCAAAGAAGCACTCCAGATAGCGGTGGCTGTCCCAATCCATCACCCCAACCGTGTCTCCCGGCTTGACGCCCTGATCTCGCAAGACACTAGCCAGCTGTCCGATGCGTTTTCTAAGTGCCGTATAATTGTAACGCTTCAGGTCCCGGTAAACGATTTCCTGATCGGGCGAATAGACCAGCGGAGTGTGCAACAATTGTTTAATAATCAGTTGATAGTTGTACGCAGACGGGGTGCGGTCAATCAGTTGTCCAAACATAGCCTTCTCCTACCTGAGGTTGATTTTCCAACTAGTCTCGAGCAACAATTGTGGTCATGCCCATGCCGCCCCCGACACACAGGGTTGCCAGACCCAGATCGAGGTTGCGGCGCGCCATTTCGTAAATCAAGGAAATCACGATGCGCAGCCCGGTGCAGCCGACCGGATGTCCCAGCCCGACACCGCTGCCGTTGACGTTGGTGATGCTCCGGTCCAGGCCAAGACCGCGCTCACAGGCGATGTACTGCGCGGCAAAGGCCTCATTGAGCTCGATGAGCTGAATCTCCTTGAGGGAAACTCCAGCCTTTTTGAGCACTTTTTCGGTAGAAGGCACCGGCCCATATCCCATGAGGTGAGGCTCGACTCCGGCAACCGCGTGGGCAACAATCCTCGCCATTGGAGCCAACCCAAGCTCCTGGGCTCTCCTGCGCGTCATAACAACTGCAGCCGCGGCTCCGTCGTTGAGCCCGGACGAATTTCCAGCGGTGACCGTGCCATCTTTTTTGAAGACCGGTTTGAGCTTCGCCAGATCCTCCATGGTGATCCCAAAGCGAGGATGCTCATCTTGCTCAAAGATCTCCTTCTGCCCCTTCTTGCCTGGAATCTCGTATGGAACAATTTCATCCTTAAAACGGCCGCCCTTGATCGCAGCCTCCGCCTTGTTGTGACTTTCCAGCGCAAGCTGGTCCTGATCCTGCCGGGAAATATTGTATTTTTCGGCTAAATTTTCTGCGGTCACCCCCATGATCATGGGATCGCCCAGCAGACGACTACCCGAGTGGAGCATCTCCCAAACCGCATCCGTAACTTCGTGGTTCATCAAGCGCATGCCCCAGCGAGCATTGGCCAGGTAGTAGGGTGCAGAGCTCATGGACTCAACCCCAACAACCAAAGCGATATCAGAGTCTTGGCAACGTATCTGCTGCACCCCCGAATTCAATGCCTGCATGGAAGACGAGCATTGCCGCTGCACCGTAAAAGCCGGCACATGATCCGGCAAATTCGCCAGTAACGCGGCCGTGCGCGCTGTGTTCGCTTCGTCAAAGCACTGCACGCAATCACCGGCGATCACATCGCTTATCAGATTCGGATCCAAATTGTCAGCGCGCCGTAATGCTTCTTTCATCACATGCGCCGCCAGCTGTGAGGCTCTAATATCCTTCAGCGCACCGCCAAATTTCCCTATTGCGGTGCGCGCCGCCGCGACAATTACAACATCATTATCTCTACTCATAAGGAATCCTCTCTTTGAATCGGCCTGCCTGAAGCCCTTGCAGGCAAAATACCAATGACGATTTAAAAACCTCGGCTCATCGCGGATTAGTGGGATATGCTCGGGACTCAGCCACTTGGTTGGTTCAAGTCTCCGACTTGAACCCGCCTGACCATGAAGCAGCTCAGTTGCTATACAGCTTGAGAGTAGGCTGCTTCTCCCTGTCGGATGCAACGGTCACAAAGGAGCTGTTCCAATGTCAAAATGGTTCAAGTCGGAGACTTGAACCAACCTGAATGCCGCTAATCGGCGAAGAGCCAAAACGTCTCTCAAAGCGTTTTGGAGATCACCATGCGTTGGATCTCGTTGGTGCCCTCGTAGATCTGCGTGATCTTGGCGTCCCGCATCATCCGTTCGACCGGGTATTCTTTGATATAGCCGTAGCCGCCTAGAACCTGCACCGCTTCGGTTGTTACCCACATGGCCGCATCACCGCATACGCACTTGGACATGGAGCTCATACGAACCACCTCCGGGCTTAAACGACTCATGTCCTTGGGCAACTCCTGCATCATGGCGCAGGTTTTATACAGCAACTGCCGGGCGGCCTCCGTGCGCATCGCCATGTCGGCCAACTTGAAGCCGATTCCCTGATGCTCGATGATGGCTTTGCCGAAGCTTTCCCGTTCCTTGGCGTAGCCGACGGCGTACTCGAAGGCACCTGCGGCAATGCCTAAAGCCTGTGCCGCAACTCCCGGACGAGAGAAGTCAAGGGTCTTCATCATGACATGGAAGCCTTCCCCCTCGTTTCCCAGCAGGTTTTCGGCCGGCACCCGGCAATCTTCGAAAATCAGCTCAACCGTATCCGACCAGCGAATACCCATCTTGTTTTCTTTTTTTCCGACGCCGAATCCAGGTGTGCCCTTTTCCACCACAAACACACCCGCATTCTTATGAGTCGGTTTTTCGGGATCGGTTACCGCATAGACGGTAATGATATCGGCTACCCCGCCATTGGTGATGAAGTTCTTGGTGCCATTGAGAATGTATGAATCTCCATCTTTTTTGGCACGGCAGCGAAGCCTCGCCACATCGGAACCGGCTGCGGGCTCGGTGAGGGCAAAGGCGGCAAGCTGCTCACCGCTGGCGAGCTTCGGCAGAAATCTTTTTTTCTGCTCTTCGTTGGCAGCAAGCAAAATGGGCAGAGACCCCAGTTCATGATCGGCGATGAGAAGACCGGCCGCCGCATCAACTCTTGAGAGCTCTTCCACAGTGATGGCAAGCGCCAGCAAACCGGCGCCGGAACCGCCATGTGCTTCCGGGAAGTCGATTCCGTAGAGGCCATTTTCGCGCATCAGCTCAACCATTCCCCAATCAAATTTGCCCTCTTCGTCGCGTTTGCCGGCCCCGGGCGCGACTTTTTCCTTCGCCAGGCGTCTCACCATATTCTGTAACAACATTTGTTCTTCAGTCAGGTCGTACTGCATTGAGTGCTCCTTTCTCTTTATAATGGGTTCAGCGGCTCCCGGCACCTCCTTATTGGTCGATTCGTCTCAACGATACTCAAAGGCCTTATTCGACCGGGAACAATCCGAAATTTGAAAATTGCGCTTTCACATCCGTAAACAATCACCATTCCATCATCAGTCCCAGGAATGCTTCGGCCAGCTGGTCGATCGTCTCTTCACCTGTTCTGAGCAACCCTTGGATGGCAATCCCCTGCACCGATCCCACAAAGGCAACGGCGGCTGCTCGAGGATCGCGAACTTTGGGATGATTCGCCAGCAGCCGGGCAAAGGCGTTGACAAACACCTCGTAGGTTTCTTTCAAACGCATTTCCATGGGTTGACTGCTGCCCGCAAATTCGGTTGCCAGGGCGGCCAGGCATATGGTTGCCTCCGGATTGCGTCGGAAATGGTCGCACATGATCAATAGTATCTCTCTAACGGCTTCAATGGAGCCGGACTCAGCCTGTTCGGCGAAGCTCGAATAGACTTTCATGCCACGGGCGAGCCAATCGACTACTGCTTCAAGCAGGAGCTCCTTCGATGCAAAGTGATGGAAAATCGCTCCGGAGGTAAGACCGATAGCCTGCGCCAAACCGGTTATGGTGGTTTTGTGGTAACCCTTGCGGGCAAACAGTCTAACCGCCGCCGTAACGATCTTTTGCCGCGTCTGTTTGGCCTGCGCCTCTTTTTTTGCATTCATTCCCTTCGCCATAGTGACTAAACATATTACATAGTATGTACTATGTCAAATAAAAAATATCCCGCATCGATCAGGTTGGTGCTGCTGAAGGTTTAGATTGTAAATTGAGTCGAGATTGGATAGCATTGATCATTACTACTCTCAGTGGAGGAGGTCGGTAATGAAAGCAGCTCTTGTTCTCTTCATCGTTGTAGCGCTGGCGATTGTTGTGAACCCCGTGCCGGGAGATGCCAGCCGGCCGCACGGAGGCGGTATAGGAGGCGCACCCGGAGGCGGCCCCCGAGTGGGTCCGGGAGGCGCTCCAGGAGCAGGACCGAGGGTGGGTCCTGGCTGGGGCTCCAGAGGTCCGGGTTGGGGTTCAAGAGGTCCGGGCTGGGGACCGGGCTGGGGTTCCAGGGGTCCCGGTTGGGGGCCGGGTTGGGGACCGAGATACGGACCGCGCTGGGGATACGGACCGGGCTGGGGACGCTGGGGCGGGGGACCGTGGCCTTGGTGGGGCTTCGCCTGGGCCTTTGCTCCCTATTGGGGTTGGGGTTATCCATACTCTTACTATTACGGTTATGGCGCTCCGGCGGTCATCGAGCAGTCTCCGGTCTATGTCGAGCCGGCGCCGCAGCCTGCGGAAGCGTATTCCTGGTACTACTGCCAAAATCCTCGAGGTTATTACCCTTATGTCGAACACTGTCCGGGCGGTTGGACGAAGGTTCCCCCCTCGCCTGCCGCACCCGGCCAATAGGAGTAATCAAGCAATGAACTATAGTCGAAGTCTTTTTATCATTCCCGTATTGCTGTTGCTGGTAGGATGTGCGACGGTTCCGACCGGTCCGAGCGTGATGGTGTTGCCGACCCCGGGCAAGCCTTTTGAGGTCTTTCAGGCAGAGGACGCCGCCTGCAGATATTACGCAAATCAGCAGATCGGCGTGGATCCTCAGCAACTGGCTAACCAGAACACAGCCACCGGCGCTGTGGTGGGGACAATCGCAGGAGCGGGACTCGGCGCCGCAATCGGTGCAGCCACCGGTGATCCTGGACTTGGGGCGGGTATCGGTGCCGGCAGTGGACTGGTAGCTGGAACAGCGCTGGGTGCCAGCTCCGGCCGGGCGGCCGGCTGGGAGGCGCAACGCCGCTACGATATTGCGTATCAGCAGTGCATGTACGCTAAAGGAAATCAGGTACAGGGCATGGCGCAGCCC
>JAVEVM010000095.1:0-7865 GCA_034005055.1 Desulforhabdus sp.
TTTTTCTGCACAGTTGGTCAGCGTCTGGGAATCGACCAGAACTACCGTGGGGCCGTCATGAGCAGGAAGAATATCCGGGCAGAGAGACCCCTTGTCTCTCCCGTTCTCTTCCTGCTCAGGACCGTTATCGATATTATCAGCCACATGCTGATAGACAATCACCTCGATGCCGCGCCTCTTCAATTCGCCTTTCAACGCCTCGTTTTGTTCGTCGCCTCCGGAAAGAACAACTATAGGGCTCGCATCATCGTTCAATTCTGCTTCAATATCATCGACTATGAGCCTGGTCCTCTCTTCGTTGCTCATCAATGCCTGCAACATCGGCAGATAGTCGGATCGGGACTGATAGGGAAAATCAAATTCAGTTGGACGGGCCACTATTTGAGCGCTGATTATGCCTCTGCCTTCCCGGGCGTCTTTCTCGTTGATGGTATAGACCACATCCCCGACATAGTAATAGATGAGCCGCGAGAGACGGTCTTTGCGCTGTACAGTGTTGGAAAGCCCAAGCATATAGCGGGTGTCAAAATTGGGAATCAGGTGAGTGAAGACCTTTGAAGGACATCGTTGACATTCATCTAAAACAAGATGGCCGACCCGCTCTTTGACTTTGCGCCAGAAGCGCATCATTTCACCCGTATGAGCGATGGTTATCCAGTTGCCCACACGATGATTGCCCCGAGTGAAGACTCCCACCTCGGAGCGTGGTATCTGAAGAAAGTTCTCCAACTTGGTCAGCCAGCCGTCCAGAAGATCCATTCGGGGAATCAAAATCAGCGTAGGCTGTCGGCGCTGTGCCAAGATGTACAAAGATATCACAGTCTTGCCACTCTTGTGTCCGCCCACCAAAGTGGAAAAATCTCTTTCCAGTGCCGATTCGGCGGCTTCCTGTTGATAGCTTTTCAGGCCGCCATGGAATTCGATCGGCAGTGAATCGAAGGAGCGTCTTCTATCTACCAGCCGGTAGGGTTGCTGAAATTTCTTGCACAATTCGAGCAGTTGATCCAAAAACCCGCGCGGCAGAAGGTAATATCGACCTTTCTGGCGCAGGCAATTGATTTGTGGCGGGATACTTCCTATCCATTCTCCTCGGTTATGTCGAATCTCATAATCGGGATTGGTAAAGACTAAGCGTTCGTGAATCTTGCGCTCCAGTAGCGGAGGCAAGCCGTCTGAAGGTATTTTAATCCACTCGGTCAGCAATATATTAAGAGGTTTTGCCAGCATTCAGCATCCTTTTGGCGGTTTAACTGCCCAGCCAGAGAACTACCCCGCGGCCCGGCATTCAGAGCACGTTGTTTTTATCGAGGTTATGAATTATAACCGCGACTGGTATTTTGTTAAATTAAGATTCGAGGTCGAAGAAGGAAAACGCCTGTTATTCTGAGTGCAAGTTACACCTATGGCCGTATGAATGGAAACCCCAGCCAAACTTTTACTCTCTGAGGCTTTCTTCTTTACTTGGTTGCAAACTGATCCAATAGTCCAAAATCGAAATCCGTTTCAGCAATCGAGTGTACAAAAGCACAGGGAAAAGGAGTCGCAATGCAGGATCACGCCCAAAACTATCTCCGAATCTTGGGGCAATTGGCACAAGAGTATCAACAGAAGTTCGCGGAATTGGAAAAACTCTGCCAAAATGCCCAACCGCAAGTGGTGCTTCCACAGCTCAAAGCAAGAGCAGAACTGACGACCGATCACTTCAGGGGAGCGCAACAGTTTCTTTTGACGCTTTTAGACAAAAATCAAACGCTCGAAAACGAAGATCTGTTTAAAGCCGTTACAACTGCCTGCCGCTGCTTTGATGAGATGCGGATATTGTTCAATGTTCTGTTAGATTATACTTCTAACCCTGCAAAATGAAAAAAATCAACTAATTTCGTATCAAGCAGAAGCTCTTCAGACGCTGCCGGGAACAGCGATCAGTCGATCCTCCAATTTATGCGGCTCTTCAGGTTGAAGGAAAATGCTCCCGGAGATCTGAAACCTAAGCGGATCTTTTTCTATTGTTTTTTTATGAGAAAGTAAAGCTTGCCGGGATGTTTTAATCGTCCTGCCACCTGTTCTGCCGGTTCGCCACTGCCGCAGAAAAGGTCTGCCCTTTTGACGCCTTTTATGGCTCCTCCCACGTCCTGATTGAGAACGAAGCGGTGCAAGGGTTCCCAACCAGTGACCCGACCATGCAGATCGAAGCGCGGTTGTTCGGATTGTAGAAACGCGATACCTCCCCTGGGGAAATACTGAGGATCTGTGGCTATGGACCTTCCGGCTGTGAGGGGAACATTCATGCTCCCAAGCGGACCGTCATCCACCCAGCGAAAAAATACGTAGCTCTCGTTGTGCCACAATACTTCCTCCTGGATTTCAGGGTGGTCCTCGAGATAGGCACGAATAGATTGCAGTGTAACTTCCTCGCGGTTCATTGCTCCTTTATCTACGAGCAATCTTCCAATACTTCGGTATGGTCGGCCATTGCTTGCCGCATAACCTACCCGAGCGACCTTGCCCTGCGGCAGCTGAATCATTCCAGAGCCTTGAATCTGGAGGAAGAAGGCATCGAGTGGATTGGCCAGCCATAGGAGCTCGCAGCCTTTCCCCCGCAGCTTTCCCCGGCCGTCGATTTGTTCTCTATTATAATAGGGGACCACACGGGTTCCCTCTAACCTTGCCGTAAGCTTTTTCCCTGCATACAGGTCAGGATCGAAGGCGGCCAAATCGACGATCAAGAGATCGGGTGGCACACTGTACAGCGGATAGCAATAGACTTCGTCGGGTTCGAGCTTCCCGTTCAGGATCGGTTCGTAGTAACCTGTCAGCAAGAGCTCCGTTTGGCTTTTTCCCTGTTGAAAGCAGTAGATGTCAAAAGCCTGGCAAACAGATTCTGGGTCCAGGCGGCCGGAATCGATGAGACTGAGGAATATCAGCAGCGTCGATTTGAGCACTTCCGCGCGGATCTGCAGGTGTCCCAGATTGAAGGTCCTATCCGCCGGAATGCGCTCATAAAATTTCAGGCTCTGCTTGATAGCAATTTGCAGAGAATTGAGATCAAGATCATCAAAAAAGCTCGGGACCTGATCATCCGAAACACGCACCAGAGTGGCGGTTTGCTCTGCTTGTTCCGATGGCTTGCTCGGACAGCCCACCAAAAGAAGCAGAAATAACAGGCAGATGATCTTTCGGCCCGAAACCGACGATTGACAATGCACCTTCGTTTACGTGCCCATTTCCCATGAATTCAAGTACTTGTCCTGTTCCGGCGTTAGTGTGTCAATACGCACCCCCATGGCTGCCAGCTTCAGGCGAGCGATCTCCTTGTCGATATCGACCGGGACGCCATACACTTGTTTTTCGAGAGATTTAGCATTCTTCACCATATGCTCCGTGCACAGCGCTTGGTTGGCAAAGCTCATATCCATCACGCTGGACGGATGTCCCTCGGCCGCAGCCAGATTAACCAGCCTTCCTTCTCCCAATACATAAATTCGACGTCCGTCTTTCAATGCAAATTCTTCTACAAACTCTCTGATCTGTCGGCGGCTTGCGGCCATTTGCGCAAGAGCGTCCAGATCCAATTCGACATTGAAGTGGCCCGAGTTGGAAATGATTGCACCGCTTTTCATTACCGCAAAATGTTCTTCCCTGAGCACATGGATATCCCCTGTGAGGGTGCAGAAGAAATCGCCGATTTTGGCCGCTTGGCTCATGGGCAGAACCTGGTAGCCATCCATTACCGCCTCCAGTGCTCGAAGGGGATCCACTTCGGTGATGATGACTTTGGCTCCCATACCGGAAGCGCGCATGGCTACTCCCCGTCCGCACCAACCGTAACCGCTGACCACAAAATTAGAGCCTGCCAGCAGTCGATTTGTGGCCCTGACGATTCCATCGATTGTGCTTTGCCCGGTCCCGTATCGGTTGTCAAACAGATGCTTGGTATTCGCGTCATTAACGGCAATTATCGGATACTGCAGCACGCCGTTTGCCGCCATACTTTTCAGGCGGATCACACCCGTGGTGGTTTCCTCCGTTCCTCCCACAATCTCTAAAAGACAATCTCGGCGATCCGAATGAATAGTGCTTACCAAATCTGCACCATCATCCATTGTAATTTGCGGCTTGCCGTTTAGGGCTGAATGAATGTGCCGGTAGTAAGTCTCCTTATCCTCGCCTTTAATTGCGAAGACCGAAATGCCGTCGTGCACGACCAAGGATGCGGCGACGTCGTCCTGAGTGCTGAGCGGATTGGATGCACACAACTGCACGGTCGCTCCACCGGCTTGTAAAGTCTGCGCTAGAGCTGCGGTTTCCGTGGTCACGTGGAGACACGCTGCAACTCTTAACCCGTGCAATGGTTTTTCAGCAGCAAACCGCTCTTTGATGGAATGTAAAACCGGCATTGATTGAGCCGCCCATTCGATCCTGAGCTTACCTTTTTCCGCTAGTCCTTTGTCCTTGACATCAAAATCCATGAGACCTCCTTGTCAGCTAAAGTCCGGCCTTGTCCCGCAGCACATCTACCATATCCGTTTTTTCCCACGTGAAATCCGGATTATTCCTGCCAAAATGGCCGTAGCAGGAGGTTTTCTTGTAGATTGGACGCAATAGTCTTAAGTGGCGGATGATGTTTGCAGGTTTGAAGCTGAAGGTGTCCCGCACTATCTCAGCGATGCGGTCCGGGGAGATTTTGCCGGTGCCGTAAGTGTCGATCATGAGAGACACCGGCTCGGCCACTCCGATGCTGTAAGCAACCTGGACTTCTACGCGGTCCGCCAGACCGGCTGCAACGATGTTTTTAGCCACATATCGGGCCATATAGGAGGCGGAGCGATCCACCTTGGAAGGATCCTTGCCCGAAAAACAGCCGCCGCCGTGGCTTCCCTGTCCTCCGTAAGTGTCTGCAATGATTTTCCTTCCCGTCAAACCGCAGTCTCCCATAGGGCCGCCTACAACAAAACGCCCTGTGGAGTTAATAAAAAATCGGGTCTTATCGTCGAGCAAATCTTCCGGAATTGTCTTCTTGATCACTTCCTCGATTATTCCCTCCTGAAGGGTTTTATAGGGGACTTGAGGTGTGTGCTGGGCTGCGACCACCACTGTATCCACCCTTTTCGGGGTATGATTCTCATATTCTATGGTCACCTGGCTCTTACCGTCCGGTCGCAGGAAATCCAGTATGCCGTTTTTTCGAGTCTCAGCCAGCTTTCTGGTGATGCGATGAGCATAATAGATGGGCATGGGCATCAGAACAGGAGTTTCATTACAGGCAAAACCGAACATTAAACCCTGATCACCCGCACCCTGCTCTTCAAACAAACCTTCCCCTTCGGTAACACCCATGGAGATGTCTGGCGACTGTTTGTCGATGCTGGTTATAACGGCACAAGTTTCCCAATCGAAGCCCATCCCCGAATTGTTATATCCAATCTCTTTAATGGTCTGGCGAACGATCTCGGGAATGTCCACCCAGCTGCTGGTGGTGATTTCCCCCGCTACAAAGGCGAGGCCCGTGGTAACCAACGTCTCGCATGCTATGCGTGCCGCTTTGTCTTCGGTTATGATCGCGTCTAGAACGGAATCTGAAATCTGATCGGCAACTTTGTCCGGATGCCCCTCGGTAACAGATTCAGAAGTAAAAAGAAAATTGCTCATGGACATAGTTCAAGTTCCTCCTTTTAGTTAACATACGGAGCCACAAAGCTCCCAGGTGATTTCAACCTAGATTCGGCAATCCTCACCAAAACAACGCAGCAACCGCCATTCCAGCAAGCGCCGGCGACAAGAATGCGCCGACCGCCTGTCGGCTTTCCAGGGCGGGACGCAACGTTATGAATGCAAACACTGAATCCAGATTCAAACTTTCTGTGCTTTCGAATTTCCTGCAATGAGCGCAACGTCCAGGTTATTGGCCTCGGCAGGTTCGGTTGGATGTCCAACTTGATTTAGATCGTTTTTCTTGGGTAGAAATCTATGAGCAACGTACTCAGGGGATGCAAGGCCGCCGGAGATGATCAGTTTGAAAGCATCTTCGACGCTCATTGTGAGCGGAATGACATCTTTTTCCGGAATCAACAGATAAAATCCTGAAGTGGGATTTGGCGTTGTTGGCATAAACACATTGAGAACCCGTTCGCTGGTCAATGCCTGAACTTCACCCGATGCGACCCCGGTAACAAAGCATAAGGCATATATGCCGCGACGGGGATACTCGATCATCACCACTCGTTTGAAGCCGTCAAAAGATTGAGAAAAGATGGCAACCAGCAACTGTTTGACGGCAGAGTAAATGGGGCGGACCAACGGAATCTGGTATACGATCCGTTCACCAAAGTCGATGATGCGTCCTCCGACATAATTCTTCATCAGCAGGCCGGTAATAAAGATCAGCGTGATTACGAGTATGGCCCCCAGGCCTGGAAACGGAAAAGGCAGGTACGCTTTCGGATTATACTGAGCCGGGATTAGGTTGAAGATCCGGTCGGCACTTTTGAGAAGAACACTTATTACATAAATCGTGATGGAGAGTGGAACAACTGTCAGGATGCCAGCGATGAAATAGGTGCGGATTTTGTGCTTTATCGTTTTGAGCAAGTGGGTGTGTCCTTTATAATCGGCGTTTATTATCTGCTTCGACCATGACGATTTTAGGTTCATGAGCCGGTATTTCCGTTGTATCGTAAATTGCGTAGGTGGCGACGATGATCAAGTCTCCGAGCGCACCCATGCGTGCTGCGGCGCCGTTCAGGCAAATCTCTCCCTTGCCCCGTGTGCCTCCGATTGCGTAGGTGTCGAAACGTGCGCCGTTGGAAATATTATAAACCTTTATTTGTTCAAAAGGTAAGATGTCTGCTGCTTCCATCAAATCGGGGTCTATGGTTAGACTCCCCTCGTAGTTGATGTTGGCGTCGGTAACTGTTGCTCGATGTATCTTGGACTTAAGTAGCGTACGCTGCATGGCACGGTCTCCTTGGAGGATCGTTCGAATTGCGAACAGTTTCAGTTCATGCCCGGTGGAGTTATTAAACGGTTATCGAGAAGGCGGGCCTTGCCCACGTATGCCGCCAGAGCCAGCAGCGTGGGACCTTCCAATAAAGAGACCTCCTGCAAGGATTCCGGATGGCGAAGTTCGGCATAATCAATGCGCAATCCTCTGCCTTTTTCCAGCATACTTCTGACTCTTTCCAGTATCACGTCGCCATTTCGCTCTCCGTCCTCTACCAGCCGTCGTGCTTCATCGAGAGATCGATTGAGGCGCAGAGCCGTTTGACGCTCGTCGGGAGAAAGGTACGCGTTCCGGCTGCTCATGGCTATGCCGTCTGTTTCTCGAACGATGGGATGACCTACGATTTCCACGTCCATATTTAGATCAGCAACCATTCTGCGAATGGCCAGCAGTTGTTGAAAATCCTTTTCTCCGAATACGGCCACATCCGCTTTAACGATATTGAACAATTTGGCTACCACTGTGGTCACGCCCTGGAAGTGCCCCGGCCGGCTGCGACCGCAGAGCGGCTGGGTCAGCTCTTTAACCTCCACATAGGTTTGATAGCCCTGCAGATACATCTCGTGGGAGTAAGGTACGAAAGTAATATCCACTCCATATTCGGTAAGCAGACCAAGGTCGCGCTTCAGATCTCGCGGATAGCGCTCTATATCTTCTCCCGGTCCGAACTGGGTAGGATTTACAAAGATACTCACCACCACCACATCCGATAACTGGCGGGCTTTTTTCACCAAGGCCAAATGGCCGTCATGAAGATAACCCATAGTCGGGACAAATCCTATCGTAATCCCTTCCTTACGCCACATGTTTGCCTGCTGCTGCATCTCGGAAATGCTCTCGATGACGCGCATCTTTACTCCTTTCT
>JAVEVM010000096.1:0-7825 GCA_034005055.1 Desulforhabdus sp.
TCAGGGTCTTCTATCGGGCCTTCTACCCGTTTTTTAGAGAAAATACCCTGAGCCGCTAAACCTACATAGACAGCTCGTGTTTCAGTGTGGTTGTTTAGGTTCAACTCAGACGCCGGCCGGCGGTCCACGTTGCAGTGGAGTATAAAACCAATCAATCCTCTGCTAAAATACAGTCCCCACCTGAGTTGATCGGAGCGCTTCCACGAATTAGCGTGTTCCCCATAAGCGGATTTTTTGCACATCGGCAAGGCAGTCGTTCAGCCGCCCATCCGTTTGTATGTCCAATGAGATTCGCAGTTAGTCCATTTGCATGTGAATTTAACAACTTACAGTTGAGGAGAAAGCATATTGCGATGATGCGAATGGGTACTCCGGGCTGAGGACTGCCGAAAGGCGATCGAGATCTGAGCACAGATCAGACGGAAGTGGAAAAACTCTACCGACTAGAAGACGAAAGGAGCAGAGATGCATCAGGAATTTTTCAAAGTTTTGAAGAAAGATCACCAGGAAGTGAAAAGTATTCTGGAGCAGTTGAAGGAAACCTCAAAAACTGCAACCAAAGCCCGAGAAAAGCTGTTCAGTCAACTTAAGGAAGAGATAAAGCCTCACATGACGGGAGAAGAAAAGGCATTCTATCCCGCTCTGAAGAAATACGAAGAAGCCAAAGATAATGTTCTGGAATCCATCGAAGAGCATCACGTGACCGAGAGCGTCTTGAAGGAGTTGGACAAAATGTCCAAATCCGAAGAAAATTGGGGGGCAAAGCTATCGGTCTTCAAAGAATTGGTTGAGCATCATATCGAAGAAGAAGAAGAAAAGATATTTTCAGATGCCGAAGAGAATCTCGATGCTGAAAAAATGAAGCAGATAATGGAAGATTTCAATAAAGAAAAAGAAAAAGCAAAAAAAGCGCTGTAGCTGCCTCTCCGCCCCGGACTCGCATCCGGGGCGCCGCTCCCGATGAAGATTGCTTGTGTCGGTGCATATTCTCGGACAAGCTCCTAGTGGCTTCTCAGGCTATCGATCAGCTCCTGCTTATTCATTTTCGAACGTCCTTCTATTCCTACCTGTTTGGCTTTTTCATAGAGCTCCTGCCTGGTCCAATCTTCATACCGGGGTGATTTGCCGCCTCTTTTGCCCGCTTTGGAGCGGCCCGTATTTGCAATGCGGGCGGCCTTCTCCTTGCTCATTCCTTGGCCGCGCAATTTTTCGTAAAACTCATCATCCTTGATCTGCGGTCCGTGATCCTTTGCCATCGGTATTCTCCTTTCCAGTCTAGCGTTTTGGCTCAGCGCATGAGTATTGCCGGAAGCCGGCAAGCGCTACCAGGGCTATCAGCAACAGTCAATGATGCCACTAAGCTTTTGTATAAAATGGAGAAAAACTGATTAGTATAAGGGAATTCACTGATTTTCATGGAGGTTTTCCTGTAAAGTCCCGATCAATAGAAAACGCTCCTCGTTCGATGCCGCGGGTGTATCTGTTTGTAATAGCTCTGCTGACCTCGATTCCACAACAAGTAATCGAGCTTCATTGGAGGGATATCGTGACCCTTCCGCTGCAGTGCCTTCGCCATCAGCTCCACAGCGTGCAGGGCGCAAGCACGCAATTCCACCTCTTCCGGTGATCCCGAAGCGAGCAATTGTCCTGCATCGATTTGCGCAGCCAGCGCTTCTTCGTACAGCAGTATGCCGTCCACCCGAAGTACGTGAGGCACCAGATTGTCGGCAAAAATGGTCAGTCGATCCAGGTCGTCAAATCGGCCGGGTCCCTCTCCGGCAAAGGCAATGGCAAGGTCTGCAGAGGTGATCTGGGCTCTTTTATAAAAAGGCACAAGAATGCCGCTATAAGGCAGAACATCGTCAAAAAAGGGCATTTCGGTTAGGCTTTCAATGAGCCGTTCGGCAGAACCTGAAGCCGATTCAACCAGAGTGACGAAACTGCCTTCGAACCGCTCCATTAGAAATTTGCCGAGATCGTTGAGCGCGGTTGCAAAGAGTTGCATCAGTTCGCCGGCAGGCTGGTTGCCCGGGTCCTGGCCGAATATTCGGGTGCAGTCGTCGCTGCTCAGGCGTGCCAATTGTTGGGCTGAAAGCGGACCATGCTCCCGATAAAAATCCGTGAGGGACCAGGCTATTGTGAAATATCCCGACTTACCCGGCCTTTTGCGCAAATGGGGAAAATAGCCGGAGCCGAAATTGATGGCATCCAGGGTGACAAGAAAGGCTAGGGTGTCACTGCCGTGTCCGAGGTAATGCGTTGTGAGGTCAAGTTCGGGGTTGGCGATCTGATCGAGCGGCAGCGACATTGCGTACTCGTCAATGCGCGCATGGTTGATTCGCACATGGCATGCCATCTGAGCAACCGTCTTGCATGCCTTGCGCACCTGCTCAAAAACGTTCTCACCCATGAAGTTTCCCGCAACGATGCAGTGCCCGCCGTCCCCACCGCGCCCCCCTTTTTGCCCTGAAGCCAAACGGGTCGAACAATTCAGGGCTCCGATAAAAGAGTGCGCAGTTTACTTACACCCAAAGGAATCACAAGATTTAAGGGAGATGCCCTATGAGTCCAGAGCAGATTTGACACCTTTTCCATGATCGCCCGTCCGCTGGATGAAAATGTTGGGTAGCGTGGACAAAACTGTCTAAAGGATGATGGACTTCAATCCAGGATGCAAATTCACACCGCCCGACTGTTCCATAATGCGGCGGTGGAGTTCAAGCACTTGACCCAGGCGGATGTGGCGCATCAAGCCAGCCTTCGATAAAGCTCTTTATTTCTCTTGGGGACGTAGTCTACCGCTTGCTCCTCTTTGTCAAATACATCGATGCCCCTCTTTGCAGCTTCTCTGCAGGCTAAACGGTCTCGCTCGCCCTGAAAAAGTAGTGGTCAAATCCGGGCTGAAACCGCCTCACATTCCGCAAAAGATTATTTGCTATATAAGAACAGCCCCTCAATTACCAGTGGGCTCGTCCAACTACAGGATAAGGTCGTGGTTCGCTTTGCTCTCACGATCTATCCTTATTCGTTTTGAGATTGACTCGGAAGCTGTATCCATGGCGCTCGAAGTTTAGCGATTCGTAGAACGCATGTGCTTGCTCACGCCTGAGATTGGACGAAACTACAGCTTTGTAGCAGCCTTTCTCACTACACACTCGGAGCGCATGCCGCATCATCGTTTTTCCAAGCCCGCGCCCTTGCCATTGTGGATCAACCGCAACGTCTTCGATGATCGCGGAAGGAGCACCTAGATGGCCCAAGTTATCCATGATAAGGAGAGCGAAAGTGCCGACAATTTGCACTCCGGAGAGCGCGACGTAGATTTTGTAGTCGGGATAGTGAGCGATGCGCTCAAAAAGACTTTCAGCCGCGGATAGGGAAAGCACCTTCCCATCGTCGAAGCCAGGCTGCGCATACAGGCGAAGCACTTCAGGAAGGTCTCCCTTGGATGCCTCACGACAAAAAATTGATCTGGTCATATGCGATACTCATAAAAATCTGAAGCTCTTCTCCCGGAACATTGCTGATGTAATCATTCAACGCCCACATATCTGAGTGAACCGCGCTGGAGTTCTCAACGTAGAAGACGTTGTAGAAGTCCTGCCGATTCATTTGATAGATCTGCAGTGCTGAAACGCGTTATAGATTTACGCCTGCCAGGACCTGTTTTTCCTTATCAATGATTCGAGCCTCGAACCGATTCACCACACTGGTTGTCTCTGCCACGAAATCCTTGTCCTTGATGGAGCTCAGGTTGATTTTGACATTGTAGAGCGCGGCCAAGCCGGCGGTTCTGGCCAGCATGGCGGCTACGGCACCGTCCGTTATGGCATTGGGGTTTCCCCGGGTGATCGCCGTTTCGGCAAGAGCCAGGATTTCCAGGGCGTCTTGCGCGACTTCCAGGGGAACCAGCGCCGCCTGCTTGAGTTCTGCCTGGATGGTTCGGCTTCTCCTGGTTTTTTCTTTTTCGCCGGTTTTAGGGAGACTGTAGGCCGCCAGAACCCGGTTATAGGCTTCGGAATCCCGCTGAATGTCTGCCGTGAGCTTGATGCGCAGAGCTTTGGCCTTTTGTAGGATCGATTTCATTTCCGGTTCTGCCGCCTCAAAGCCCTTGCGGCCCACGGTCAGGCCGGCGACCATTTCCGCCAGGGCAGCCGCCAGAGCGCCGCTCAGCGCAGCTACGCTGCCGCCGCCGGGTACGGGAGTGCTTGCGGCGGTTTCCCGTAGAAATTCTGTAACGCTCAGATCTGCCAGCACTATTCTCCTCCGTTCCAAATAAGGGGCTATCCACTTCGCTCAAGTTGCCCCAGAGGAGGTTGTATCTCCCCTCGTTCCCACGCTCCTGCGTCCTCTACTCTCTTCAGCGCAGCAATATGAGCGCATCAGAGAGTCGAGCGTTTCAAACCAGGGTTCTCACGCAGGAGCCTGGAAACCAGGAAGAACTTGACATTCCTTGGCGCTCTTTGCGCCTGGTTGGTTGGCGTGGTATGCATTAATGCTCGAGCAAGCTTACTCCATCAGTCTGGCTTCGAGCACCTGGTCCATGGAGAAATTCTCGATCCCCATGTAGTAGACTGCCGCATCGATCAAAGCCTCCATGGGAGTCAGACCGACAATTTCACTGCCGATAACGTTTACTCCGTAGCGCCGCGCTTCGATGCGTACCAGTTCGAAGGCGCGATAGAGAGCCGTTTTGGTGTAGTCGGTCATATTCATGGAAATCTGGACGATGCTCCGTTCTTTGAGCTCTACGCCGATCGCCTTGCAGTAGCGCAAGCCACCGCTGATGTGCCTGACTTTCAAGGCGATCTGGTCGGCGATCTCGAGGTTGTCGGTCCCCAGGTTCACGTTGAAGGCGACCAGCGGCATTCTCGCTCCAACGGCGGTCACCCCGGCTGTCGGGTGAATGCGTTCGGGGCCGAAATCGGGTTTCCACTCCGGCTGCTTCAATTTTTCCCGCATGCCCTCGAACTGTCCCTTGCGCACAGCCGCAAGGTTCTGTCGCGAGGGACTCGATGCCGATACTTCATAGAGGAAAACGGGCAGGTCGAATCGTTCGGCGATTTCGCCGGCGACTCGCCTGGAAAAATCGACCGCTTCGGCCATGCTGACGTTTCGAATGGGGATGAAGGGGATGACATCTACGGCCCCCATGCGCGGGTGCTGGCCCTGGTGTCTGGTCATATCGATCTGATCGACGGCTACCGCGACGGCCTCGATAACGACCTGGCGCAAGGGATCGGGCTCGCCCACGGCCGTTACCACCATGCGGTTGTGATCCAGGTCCCACTGGTAATCGAGGAGCCTCACCCCCTCTTTGCCGCGAAACGGCCGGACAATGCTTTCGATCTTCTCCAGATCTCTTCCTTCGCTGAAATTGGGTACGCACTCGATCAGCTTATTGGCATCGCTCATTTCGGTTCGATTGCTCCCCTTTTAGCCGCGGAGAGCGCGGAGAAAATAATTAGGGAATAAAAACGCTCTGCGATCTCGGCGTGCTCCGCGGTTTAAATTCACCCAAGGCGGCTACGATGACTGTTTTGCCAGGACCGCACTTACGGTCTCCTTAACGAGGTTGTGGTCGGCAATGAAGGGCAGGGTGATATGGTCGCTCTCTTTGCGGGCCGCATTGTATGCTGCGGCGGTTTCAACCGAGTTGGAGTTGCGCGCCCAGGCGCGCCGCGCCACGCCGCCCATCACGTCCCACGGGATGGCGGTGCGGATGGTGCGCTCCACCCTTTTGCTGCCGTCCAGCACCAGGCCGAAGCCGCCGTTGATCGCCTTGCTGATCCCGACGCCGCCGCCGTTGTGCAGCGCCACCAGGCTCATACCCCGAGCGGCGTTGCCGGCAAAACAATGGACGGCCATATCGGCCATGATGTTGCTGCCGTCCTTGATGTTGGCCGTTTCCCTGAAGGGAGAATCGGTCCCGCCGGTGTCGTGATGGTCTCTACCCAACATGACAGGTCCGATCTCACCGTTTCGAACCATTTCATTGAACTTCAATGCGATATTCATACGTCCCCGGGCGTCCTGGTAGAGAATCCTTGCCTGGGTTCCAACCACCAGGTTGTGCTTATCGGCATCCCGAATCCAAATATAATTATCGCGGTCCTGAAAACGACGCTCTGGATCGATGCATTCCATGGCCGCCCGATCGGTTTTGAGCAGGTCTCCCCTTTTGCCGCTCAAACACACCCAGCGGAATGGGCCGTAGCCGTAATCGAACATGAGCGGCCCCATGATGTCTTCCACATAAGAGGGGAAAATGAACCCGTTTCTGGGGTCCACGCCGGTTTTGCAGATTTCCCGGATTCCCACGTCATAGATCGCCTTCAGGAAGCTGTTGCCGTAGTCGAAGAAATAGACGCCGCGATCGACCAGGGTCTTGATCAGTTCATAGTGGCGGCGAAGCGACCGATCGACGTGCTTGCGAAATTCCTGCGGATCGCGCTTGAGCATGGCGGTCCGTTCTTGAAAAGAGAGGCCCTGCGGGCAGTAGCCGCCGTCGTAGACCACGTGGCAGGAGGTCTGGTCGGAGAGGAGATCGATCCGGATGTTTTGGTCCACGGCGTACTCGAGCAGATCGACGACATTGCCGCGAAAGGCGATAGCGACCCCTTTGCCCTCTTCCTGGTAAACTCTGGCCAATTCAAAGGCTTCAGCGGGTGTGTCGCTGACCTTGCTCAGCCAGCCCTGTTCGTATCGGGTGCGAATGCGGGAATCGTCGACTTCGGCTATGACCCCGACCCCGTTGGCGATTTCCACGGCCTTGCCCTGAGCGCCGCTCATGCCGCCCAATCCTGAGCTGACAAAAAGAGATCCGCCCAAATCGCTTTTATCCGGCATGTGGAATTTTAAGCGGGCGGCATTCAGGACGGTCGTATAGGTCCCGTGAACGATTCCCTGCGGTCCGATGTACATCCAGCCGCCGGCCGTCATTTGCCCGTAGTTGGCAACTCCCAGCGCTGCGGCGCGCTGCCAGTTTTCCTGATCGTCGAAGGCGCCGACCATCAGCGCATTGGTGATGACTACCCGCGGCGCATCGGGGGAGGAGGCGAACAGGCCCAGAGGATGCCCCGAGGCCACCGCCAGGGTCTGTTCGCGGGTGAGCCGTTGCAGATAGAGCTTGATCAGGTGGTATTGCATCCAGTTTTGGCAGACCTGGCCGGTTTCGCCGTAGGTAACCAGTTCATAGGGATAGAGGGCTACATCGAAATCCAGGTTGTTATCGATCATCACCTGGAAGGCTTTGCCCTCGATGCATCTTCCCCGGTATTCCTCGATCGGCTTTCCCTTGATGGCTCCGGGCGGCCTAAACCGGTAGCCGTAGATGCGGCCGGTCTCCAGGAGCTCATTCATGAATTCTTCGGCTAAATCGGCGTGCCATTCTTCCGGGATGTAGCGGAGGGCGTTTTTCAGGGCGAGCCCGATTTCTTCAGTGGAGAGCGTGAGATTGCGTTTGGGCGCCCGGCGAATGCCCTCAACCAAACGAGGCGGTTCGGGCAGCTGCGGAAAAATATCCTTCAGCTTGATCCTCATCTGTTTGGCTATTTCAGCATTGGTAATCATCTTCTCACCTCGATTCCGGCTTCCGTCAAAATGCTTACTTCTTCACATCGCTGTCGAGGATTTCCCTGAAAGCTACAATCAATGCCGCACATTCGGATTCCCGGCCCACCGTGATGCGCAGGAACTGCTCGATGCGCGGTTGGCTGAAATGGCGCACGATGATGGATCTTGCCCTCAACTGTGCAGCCAGCTCGCGCGCGTCTCGCTGCGGATGGCGGGCAAAGACGAAATTGGCCGCTGAAGGCAGCACTTC
>JAVEVM010000097.1:0-7821 GCA_034005055.1 Desulforhabdus sp.
GGTAGAAAGCTGAATGATCACGTCGGGGGCGACCGTTTTTATTGTGCGCACATTCTCCTTAAAGAACGCGAGATCCAGGGTGGGACGCTGTGCTTCATCTCGAGCATGGACGTGAAAAAGCACCGCTCCCTCATCTGCGCAGCGGCGCACATCGGCGGCAATTTCTCCTGCGGTCACGGGTACGTGCGGGTTGATTTTCTTGGTCGGTACGTTTCCCGTCAAAGCGACTGTGATGATGAGCTTATCCATTTGCTGTGGCCTCTTCTCTCACGGGGTAGAATACCTGTTTATTTGCCTGTATGCCTGGACCAGGCGAGCCAAAGTCCGGCTCTCGATCGAACCGGTTCGATGCTGCCGCAAGGTTGTTGCGCCCTCTGCTATTTTTGTGCGGCTGTTTTCCTGACTTTCTGAATCCCGATTACTGTGCCGTAAATGGCAATGCCCACCGGATACATATAGTATTTGTTGGCGGGATCAACGTGGAACAGAGAGGCGACTCCGCCGGGGTGGAACAGAGTGAACCAGGCTGCCAGGAAAAAAGGAATCTCATAGAGCTTGTTTTTGATCAGACACCATCCCTGCGCGAAGCACTCGAAGGCGGACATGCCGATCAAGGCCATGCCGAATACGAGCAGGGCATGAGGCCAACTGGTAATACCATAGAGAATCAGCTCCGGATTGAATATGAACATGAAAGCAATGCAGGAAGTTCTTATGTCATACAGGAAGCCTTGAATACCGGTGGGTATCGGCTCGGACTCGGCGATGGCCGAAGCTGCGTAGGCGGCCAGGCCCACCGGCGGGGTGTCGTCGGCCAGAATGCCGAAATAGAAACAGAAAAGATGAGCCGCCATGAGCGGGATGATGTAGCCAAAGAGACCTCCCACTTCTACAATAATGGGGGCGGTCAAGGATGCCATCACAATGTAGGTTGCCGTGGTCGGAAGCCCCATGCCGATGACCAGGCATGCGATGGCGGTTATGAGCAGCAAGAGAAAAAGGTTTCCCTGAGCCAGAATCTCCACAACATAGGCTATCATCCCGCCGATTCCCATATTCACGACGCCGACGATAATACCCGCAGAGGCGCAGGCCAGAGCAACAGACATCATGTTCTTTGAGCCCTGCACGAATCCGTTTCCAATAATGCGAAATGCCTGCACAATTCCCGAAAGAAGGCCTGTTTTCCTTTGGCTTGAGTTACGAATCTCCTGATAGAAGATCACGCCGAATAAAACCATAATGGAGCGAAATGCGGCCAGCTCAGGCGAGTGCCTCAAATAGATCAGCTCCCACATCAGCACCGCAAGCGGAATCAGATAATGGATGCCGGTTTTGAGCGTTTCTCGGAAGTTCGGAAGATCTTCCGCTGAAAGTCCCTCGATGCCGTGTTTGGATGCTTCCAAATGCGCTATGCAAAAAAGACCGAAATAGGAAGCAAAAGCCGGAATGGCGGCAGCTTTTACCACCTCGATGTAAGGCACATTGACATACTCGGCGATAATGAAGGCGGCAGCGCCCATGATCGGCGGCATCAACTGGCCGTCGGTACTGGCGGCAACTTCAATGGCGGCAGCTTTCTTAGCCGGATAGCCCATTTTTTTCATCAACGGAATGGTGAAAGGGCCGGTCGTAACGATGTTGGCAATGCTGGAGCCCGATACAAGCCCGGTGCCGCCGCTGGCCACTATGGCGGCTTTGGCGGCACCCCCTTTAAAGCGCCCCAAAACGGCAAAGGCGAGATTGGTTAGAAACCTGCCGGCACCAGCCCGATCCAGCAACGCCCCGAGCAGCACAAACAGGTAGACGATGGAGGCGGAGACCCCCAGGGGAATGCCGTAGATTCCTTCGGTGGAAAGAGCGATGTTGCTTATGTACTTGCTCAACGAGACGCCCTTGAAGGCTATCAGCGAAGGCATATAAGGACCCAGGAAGGCATAGGCGGTAAACAGCAGCGCGATCACGGAAAGAGCCGGGCCGATGATCCTCCTGGTAGCCTCAAGCAGCAGCACTACCAAAATGGCTCCGCAAATCAGATCCAGGGTGCTGGGCGCTCCAGCCCGCATGGCAATTTCGGCATAGAAAATGGCGAGATAGAGAGCCGTGAAAGTGCCCAGAATTGCGCAGGCATAATCGATAAGCGGGATGCGGTCGGTCACGCATAAAAAGCCGAATGTTCTTCTGCGCTGCTTCCAACACGGCATCAGCAGATACAGAAGAGCCATGGCAAAGGCCAGGTGAAGCGCCCTCGTTTGCGTGCTGTCCAGCACAAGAATACTGGGCAGGGCCAATTGAAAGAGTGCCCAACATATTGCGATAATTGATACGAGAATTCTTTCATGAAGACGGAGAGCGCGGACATCCCCGGTTTCTTCTTTAAGCAATTCCTCAGCAGACTTTAGCTTTCTCTGCAAGCCGAGCTTCTTTAGCATTATTCTTCCTGTGGTTGCTTTTTTCGATAAAAAGTGACACTCACCGGACAGTAGCGGAGCATCTTTTCGGCCACTCCACCTACCAGGAGATGGGGATGATCGCTTGTTCCTTTCGGCCCCATCACCACAAGATCGACATCCTCTTCCTTGACGACCTTAATGAGCTCCTCAAAGGGGTGCCCGATTTTGAAAACGATCTTGATCCGATCTTCGGGAAAACCGGAGTCGGCAATCATCTGTTGAAACATTTCAGTCCGCTCGCCGATCATGCCCTCAACATAGTCTTTGGCATGCACGGCGTAGCCCATGGCTTCGATCTTGCCGACCGCCTGCACGCTCTTGATGTCGATCACGTTCACTGCCGCCAAATCGGCATGCAATTGCAGCGCAAGGCGAGTCGCATAACGAAAGGTGGCGGGGCAATAGTCGGAAAAACAGATTGCCACCAGAATTTTATTTACTTCAGGCATAGCGACAGGTCCTCGACAGTTCGCGATAAAATGGCGGATCTTCGGGGGACCCGCCACCTCAAGCCGATGTTACGATCCATGTTGCTTAGCGAAAAACCGATTGTCGAACAGACTCGCGGCCCGTAACCGGTCAGCCGCCCCGTGATCATGAGGCAATTTCGTGCCCGTGTCGGATCTCGGGCACGCACACGGGCACGGGCACGTGAAGATGGTAGACTCGGTGAACGATAACCTTGGCCCTGTTATTGCTTCGGTTTCAACTGGTCGGGAATGTGCTTGTCCAATCCCGCTTCCTGGTAATACTTGTAAGCACCGGGATGGAGCGGGGCCGACATACCCTCAAGCATATTCTCTTTGGTCAGTACCGCATAGGCAGGGTGCAGCTGCTTGAATTCGTCAAAGTTTTCGAAAACCTCTTTGGTAACGGCATAAACCACCTCATCGGGCACTTTGGCAGAAGTAACAAAGGTGGCCTTCACACCGAATGTCTCGACATCTTCCTTGTTGGTGGCGCTGGGATAGAGTTGCACGGGAATGGTGGCCTTCGCGTAATAGGGATGTTCTTCCAGGAGCTTGTCGACACCGGTGATGGGAACAAAATGAACTTTTCTGCGGCCGGCTGTGGCCTCCTGGATAGCGCCGCTGGGATGACCCACTGTGTAAAAGAAAGCATCGATTCGGCCGTCCTGCAGCAGACCGGGGGCTTCCGCCGCTTTAACGCCGTGTGCCGTTAAGTCTTTTTCGGGATTGATTCCGGCATTTGTCAAGGCATCAATGGAATTCTGGCGCTGTCCTGAGCCGGGGTTGCCGATGTTTACCTGTTTTCCTTTCAGGTCCTGGAGTGTATTGATATTGGCATCGTCGGCGGCCACCAGCGTGATTGACTCGGGATGAATGGCGAAAACGGCGCGCAGATCTTTCTGCGGTCCCATCTCTTTCCATTCGGCCAGGCCGTTGACCGCTTCATACTGGCGGTCGGACTGGACTACCCCAAAATCCAAGTCGCCGGACATCACTGCGTTGACATTGAAAACCGATCCGTCGGTCGCTTCCACCGTGGCACGAATGCCATAAACGTCCCGTTTGTTGTTGACTATTCGTGCGATGGCGCCTCCAGTTGGATAGTAAACGCCGGTGATGCCGCCGGTGCCGATGGTGACGAACTTGGTCTCAGCTTTTGCAGGAGTCGCGGTAACTCCAAAAGCAAGCACGAATCCAGCCAAAAAAACAATGCCCAAAATCAAGCCTCGCTTCATCCTTAACCTCCCTTTCCGTTAAAGTTTTGATTGACGTTAACAGATGATCGGCCGCAAACTTTCCCTGTTTCATCCCTCCTTTCTTTCGGTCGCCCTATAGTATTGTTTGATCACATTGAGAATCATGCAAGAGAGAAGCATTAGAAAAAAGCAGATATACTGCCTTTAGCAAACTTTATCGGATGATGCAACCCGCATACGTCTCATCGCAGCAATTCTCGATGGCTCATCGCGGATTAGTGGGATATGCTCCGGACTCAGCCACTTTGTTGGTTCAAGTCTCCGACTTGAACCCGCCTGACCTTCAAGCAGCTCAGTTGCTATAAAGCTTGCGAGCAGGCTGCTACTCCCTGTCGGATGCAACGGTCACAACGGAGTTGTTCAAATGTCAAAGTGGTTCAAGTCTCCGACTTGAACCCGCCTGAATCCCGCTAATCGGCGAAGAGCCTTCTCAATTTGACTCGCGTTCATGTTCCAGGGCATGCCCACTGAGAATACAGCCTTGTCGAGATGATTCCTGAGCGCCCGTTGCAGCCAACGGCGGCAAGCTCTGATTTCTCTTGATCCGTAAAGGGCCATCTGTTATGTGTTTCTTTTGGAACCAGCTTCGCATGAATCATAGTATGAAATCCGGCTTTAGCGCCATTTTACAGGCAGCGGCCGATTTCAGGAACCCTGGCTGAAGAGTTGATTCAAAAGAAAAGGAGAAAAAAATGAGCAAGAAAGTTTTGGCGAGCTTGGTCTTGGTCTTATCGTGTTTTCTTTGGGTTAGCCTCAGTCCCGGTTTTGCGGAAGAGAAGGTGATCGTCAACGGAATTGATGCCAACTTTCCTCCTTTCGCCTACGTCGACAAGAACGGAAATCCTGACGGATTTGATGTCAAGTCCGTGGACTGGATAGCCAAGGAAATGGGATTCAAGGTGAAGCATCAGCCGATGGATTGGGATGGCATCATTCCGAGCTTGAATGCCAAGAAGATCGATATGATCGCCTCCGGCTTGAGTGTTACCGAAGAGCGCGCCAAACAAGTAGCTTATACTATTCCCTACTGGGTTATCAAGCAGGTGCTGGTGGTGAAAAAAGATTCCGACCTCACTCCCGAAACGGCGCTGGATAACGGAAACAAGGTGGGAGTGCAGCGTGGGACTTCGGAAGCCAAATGGATGGAGGAAAACCTGATCAAGAAGGAGGGCAAGAAGTTCGAGCTGGTCTACTATGATTCTGCTCCCCTCGCCGTAGAAGATGTGCTCAATGGTCGGATCGTTGCCGCAGCAATGGACGATGCACCGGCTAACGATGCCGTCAGCAAGAAGCCGGTCAAAATCATAGGTGGCTTCGGCATGCATGATGAAGAGTTTGCCTATGCGGTGCGCAAAGAAGATACAGAGCTTCTCAGCACTCTTAATGAAGGTCTCAAAAAACTGATGGCATCTCCTTATTGGGAGGAGCTTAAACAGCAATATGAGCTGGGCCAATAGCTGTAGCTGGTTCAATCTTTTGTCCGGAAGCGTCGGCTCTGGTCCGATAGCTTCCGGTTTTTTTATCCATCAATTCGCGGGATCTCCTGTTTTGCCACTACCTGATCCTTGTGATTCTCACCCAGCCCAACCGACTGTCGTCATTCCGGCAAATGCCGGAATCCTGACGGCATAATCCGATTCTGGATATCGGCTTTCTCCGGCAGGATTTAGCAATGGGAATCGCTTGAATCAGGCGATAATTTCATTCGTCCGTCGAGCGCGGATCGGGAGAAATAACGACAGACATTTGGGAGACCTGCTGGGAAAAGTCTTTCACAATATGCCGGAAGGTCTGATTGCAATTGCCAACGCTTTGCCCTACATGTTGAAAGGCTCGTTGGTGACCGTGGGGGTTGTCATCGGAGCTATGGGGCTGGGCCTTATTCTCGGTATTCCACTGGCTGTGGGGCTCATGTTCGGTCCCGGCTGGCTGCGCAGAATACTCTCATTGTATGTCTGGTTCTTTCGTGGGGTTCCTCTGCTGGTCCTCTTGTTCCTTTTTTACTTCGGCCTCTTTGCGCTCATGGAGATCAATTTGTCCGCTTTTTCAGCGGGCACCATTGTGCTGGGCCTTATAAGCTCTGCATACCAATCGCAGATTTTCAGAGGCGCCATATCATCTTTGCCCCAGGGCCAGCTTAAGGCCGCGCGGGCGCTTGGAATGAGCGACAGCAAGGCGATTGTTTACATTATTTTGCCACAAGCTTTACGGTTATCCATTCCGGCATGGTCTAATGAGTATTCCATCATACTTAAGGATTCGGCAGTCACCTATGCCCTCGGAGTAGCGGAGATCATGGCGCGGGCTCATTTTGTGGCTTCCCGCACCTACCAGCATCTTCCTTTATATCTGGCGGCAGGATTGATTTACCTTGTGTTGACATACATGGGGACGAGGCTGTTGCGCCTCCTCGAGGACAAAGTGAGAATACCTGGTTATTCGCATTGAGCGTGGATTAGCATGGCAATCATTGACAGCAGTTCTGTTCTTAAGGTCGAAAATCTTCGGAAATCCTTTGGTGACAAGGAAATATTGAAGGGTCTTTCTCTGTCCGTAAGAAAGGGAGAGGTCAAGGTCATCATCGGCCCTTCAGGGGGTGGCAAAAGCACTCTTTTGCAGTGTATTAACTTTCTCGTCGTTCCGGATGAAGGTGAAGTCTGGCTGGAGGGGAAGAAAATAAGCCATGGCAAAAAACGTGAGCTCTACGCCTACCGCCAGCAGGTGGGGATGATCTTTCAAGATTTCAATCTATTCGATCATCTGAATGCTTTGGAAAACGTGCAGATAGGATTGGTGCGCGTAAAGAAGTGCGATAAAGCCGAGGCGCGCGCACGGGCTCTAGCTGAGTTGCAGCGAGTGGGCCTGGCAGAGCACGTTCTGCAATATCCCGCGCAATTGTCGGGCGGCCAAAAGCAACGCGTTTCCATTGCCCGGGCTCTTGCCATGGACCCGAAGGTTATGTTGCTCGATGAGCCTACTTCTGCTCTGGATCCCGAGCTGATCGGCGAAGTACACGCCGTTATTAAGGATCTGGTGGCCAATGGCATGACCATGTTAATGGCCACTCATCAAATCGGATTTGCCAGCGCTCTGGCCGATGAGATCATTTTTATGGAGGATGGTTATATTGTTGAACAGGGCCCACCCGCTAAAATCCTTCTGCAAGCCGAATGTGCCAGGACCAGGGAATTCTGTGCCAAGATCACAAAGATCTCCGGCGACAGTTGAATCGAGCCTTAGATGGAAGAGTTTGCCTATATACAGCATGAAGTTCTGCCCAGCCTGTTCCAAGGCTTTTGGATCAGCATTCTGCTGATCATTCCTTCGGCTTCGGCGGGGCTACTCATAGGAATTTTGGTGGGTGCCTTGAGGGTCTACGGCAGCGGACCCGTCTCCGTTCTCGCCAATCTTTATGTGGCGCTCTTTCGGGGAATCCCTTTAGTGGTGCAGTTGTTCATCTGGTATTTCGGATTGCCGTATTTCGGGATTTATTTTTCTCCGTATCTGGCTTCGGTATTTGGCTTTTCCCTTTGCAGCGGAGCCTACCACTCGGAATACATACGCGGCGCCCTCCAGTCCATAAAGAAAGGCCAGATGCTCGCAGCCCAGGCTTTGGGCTTTACCATAGTGCAAATGCTGCGG
>JAVEVM010000098.1:0-7818 GCA_034005055.1 Desulforhabdus sp.
GTTTTCCATGCCACGGCGCTGAATTCGGGTGAGTCATCCAATAATCCCGTGGTGGAGGTACTGCAGACCGGTCGGGCGGTTGGTACCTCCGACGATGTGTTGTTGATCAAAAAAGACGGCGCCAAGTGCCGAATTTCAAAAATCGCTTCCCCAATCCGTGATGCCGATGGCCGGTTGGAGGGTGCGGTGCTCGTTTTTCGTGACGTTACAAAGCAGCGATCCATGGAGGAAGAGCTTCGACAAATCGAGAGACTTAATTCAGTGGGAGAACTGGCCGGTGGTATCGCCCATAATTTCAACAACATGCTAGAAGGTATCGTCGGCATGGCGGAAATTCTATACTATGAGGCAAGCTCAGAGAGCGATGGCTACCAAAAGCAACATTTGCAGACCATCATAGACACGGCCATCCGAGCTTCCGAGCTAAACAAGAAGCTGCTGGCATTTGCAGGACGCAGTGAAATCTTTCTCGAACCATTCGATACCCACATCGCCATTCAAAAGGCCCTGGACATTTTGAACAGCACTATCGATCAACGCATCCGCCTGGTAACTCAGTTGGAGGCCGGGGAATCTTTCGTCTCCGGTGACTTGTCCCAGTTCCAAGTAGCGATCCTCAACCTCGGTATCAACGCCAAAAATGCACTGCCGCAAGGGGGTAAAATCTCCGTTTCTACCTACAATGTCGACTTGGATGAAGAGTACTGCAAGGCCAGCCCTTTTGAGCTCACGCCGGGCCGATACATCCGGGTGAAGGTGAGCGACAACGGAGTTGGCATAAGGCCTGAAATTCAGAAGCGTATTTTCGAGCCTTTTTTCACAACCAAAGAGCAGGGTAAGAATGTCGGACTTGGACTGACAGCCGTATACGGAACCGTGCTTAACCACAAGGGCGCTATTACTGTAAAAAGTGCACCTGGCGCAGGCACCGACTTCCACCTCTTTTTGCCCGTAGTTTCCGCACCACAAGCACCACTGGAAGTGCCCCCCGGTCTGGAACTGCAAATGGCATCAGGCTGTGTACTGGTGATAGAAGACGAGGAACTGCTGCGCTCAGTTGCTCAGGAGATGCTCACAATCCTTGGCTATGAGGTGATCCTGGCTGAAAACGGGGCGGAAGGGGTCTCCCTCTTCCAACAGAATCGCGACCGCATTGACGCGGTCGTCCTCGACATAATGATGCCGATCATGGATGGCTATGAGTGCTTCCGGGAGCTTCGCAAGATCGACCCGCATGTACGGGTGTTGATTAGCTCGGGTTATGCGCATAGTAATAGTGAGCTTGATGCATTAAGATTGCATGGGGTTGAGGCGGTCGTGCCAAAGCCATATCGCTTTTCCGAGCTCAGTCGCGCGTTGGCAAGCGTTGTCAGCAAACCTCGCGGCAACTTAGAGCACGATGATCCTGTATAAGTAAGTGAGACTCCGCACTTTTCTCCTGGTTGTTCCGAATGGACTTGGCGCAACTACTTTCCAGGAGCAAACCGCAACTTTATACTGCACTCGCAGGCAGCAATGCAAACAAAGAAACGTTGGATACTCAGCTATAGAGGGTATGGCAGCGGACGGGCTCACTTGAGGAATTCCTTGTTCATGCTTCTTCTACTGGTTGCGGCACTTGCTCTTGTTGTCGGCCTCTCTCTGGCTTTTATCATGTGGATGCCGGGCAACAGTTACACCGGTGCATTCGAACCGCTGACGGAGCATGAGCGTACAATTCAAGATAAGTTGCGGAATCACGTGCGAACGTTGGCCGGCGAGATAGGCGAGCGTAACCTCTGGCGCGACGAAGAGCTGCAGGCATCGGCTGCCTTTATCAGCAGTACCCTGGAAGGCTACGGATACCGGGTGAGAGAGCAACCTTATCCGGTGCTCGGAAAACTCGTGAAAAACATTGAAGTGGAAATTGCCGGCAGCTCGGCCGCGGAAGAGATCGTGATTGTGGGCGCTCACTACGATTCAGCTATTGGCTCTCCCGGGGCTAATGACAACGGCTCGGGGGTAGCTGCCCTTCTGGAGATCGCCCGCCTCTTTCAGGACCTCGAGTGCAGCAGAACGGTGCGTTTTGTTTTTTTCACCAATGAGGAATCCCCTTTCTTCCAAACAGATGAGATGGGCAGCCGGGTCTATGCGCGACGATCACGGGAGCTGAATGAAAAAATAGTTGCGATGCTCTCATTGGAAACCATCGGCTACTATTCAAATGAAAACGGCAGCCAAAAGTACCCTTTTCCGTTTCGTTCTCTCTACCCTGAAACAGGTAACTTCCTTGCGTTTGTCGGCAATCTGGCATCTCGCCGGCTGGTTCATCGAACGATCACAAGCTTTCGTCGAAGTGCCTCTTTCCCATCCGAGGGCATTGCGGCGCCCGAATGGATTACCGGAATCAGTTGGTCCGATCAGTGGTCTTTTTGGCAGGAAAGCTACCCTGCAATCATGTTGACCGATACGGCGCTTTTCCGCTATCCGGCATATCACACTGAAATCGACACGCCGGAGAAAATTGACTACACTGCTCTCGCCCGCGTGGTACAAAGCCTTTTTAATGTGATATTAGAATTATCAGAAAAATGAATGAACCGGCACCATTGCGGTCCCGATCGGGAAGGTTTGCGGCCTGCTGCTGTCCCACTTGAGATAAACCACTCGAAATGGAGCAACCGAGGAAAATGATATCTCTCGCCGACATCAAAAATGCGGCAAAAATCCTGGAAGAGAAGATTATAAGAACGCCTCTTGTCTTTTCCCCCACTCTCAGCAAAATGAGCGGTGCCCAAATTTTCCTGAAACTGGAGAATCTACAAAAGACAGGCTCGTTTAAATCACGCGGAGCCACCTACAAGATTGTTTCACGATTGCCACAAATCGGCCGTCACGGGGTGATTACAGCTTCAGCCGGCAACCATGCCCAAGGAGTAGCCCTGGCGGCGATGCAGGCTGGATTACCCGCAACGATTGTTATGCCTCAATGGGCTTCATTAACAAAACAGGAAGCCACCCGCGGCTATGGGGGCGAAGTCATACTGAAAGGGGAAAACATTGATGAGAGCATCGCGTATGCCCTGGAGCTTTCTGCCAGCGGAAAGACCTTTATTCATCCCTACGATGATACTGATATAATCATCGGACAAGGAACCGTTGGCTTGGAAATCTGCGAAGATTTGTCTGATATCGATGCTGTTGTTGTTCCGGTCGGAGGTGGGGGCCTCATTGCCGGGATGGCGACGGCGGTTAAAGCGATTTCACCCAAAACGAAAATGATCGGCGTTCAGGCCTCCGCCTGTCCATCAGCAAGCGGGGCTCTCAATGCGGGAAAGGTAATCCAGGTCCCGGCAAGAAAATCTATAGCAGACGGCATTACGGTAAAGCAGATAGGGGAATTAAATTACCCCATCATCAAGGAAAAAGTTGAGCAAATCGTACTGGTGGAAGAAGATCAAATCGCCGCCGCTATTTTGTTGCTTCTCGAGCGGAAAAAAGTTCTTGCAGAAGGGGCTGGGGCAGTACCTCTGGCAGCAATTCTCGACGGGCACATCAAGGTGTCTGAGGATAGCAAGGTAGTTCTGGTGATCAGCGGCGGCAACGTAGACAGCCCATTGGTTGGACGGATCATCCGCCAGGGATTGTTCCGAAACGGTCGTCTCATGAGATTCGCTGTTACCCTGGACGATTCACCCGGTACGCTTGCCCGTATACTCCAGTTGCTGGCAGAGCAGAATGCCAACGTATTACACATCGACCATACTCGCAGCGGCAGATCCATGCCCATCAACATCAGCCTGGTCGATCTCGAGCTGGAAACCCGGGGCCAGGAGCACATCGAAAAGATCCTCGCCGAGTTGAGCGCGGCAGGCTATCAGATTTTTTCCGACCCGTATGATTCGATGTCGGCGAAACGAAAGCCGTGTCTAATGTAGCCGGGTGGGATTTGTCGGTTATATACTCAGGGCTGTATTGCGAATCTCTGATCGGTCAGGTATGGGCCCGATCAATCAAATCCGTAAGAGTGATATTTCGTTTGAATAGATTTCTGATGGGCAAAAAGAGGGGCTGTGGCAGGTCGTCCGGAGCAAACCATCCCCAACATTCACACTTATCCGGCTCTTTCACCGTTTCTTCCCCGGACTCGTGATCAGCAACCACAAACAGGGTGATGTAATGCTTCTGCTCCGGTTTGAACAAATCGTTGGTAAAAGGTCCAAACCGAATGTTTCTGATGGTGATCCCAGTTTCCTCGAATACCTCCCTTCTGGCACAGTCCTCTAATGATTCGTCAAATTCCAGATGTCCTCCCGGAAATTGCCAGCAGCCGGCACCATGCGAGTTTTTCCGCTTGCCGAGAAGGAACTTGTCATTTTTGCATACGACGACGGCAACCCCAACAAGCGGTCGTGATTTCACCGTACCATCCATCTCCGACCGTGTCCTAGCCTGAGATCCTGCGCCTGGGACTCACCAGCTGCATGTTGATCGCCTGTACGCCGCTTTCGCGGCCTTCAGCTTTGGCCAATTCGAACTCGAGAATAATGTTCCGGCTGGGAAGGTCACCGGGATGAATGTCTTCAGGCATGTGCGAGTCGTGGAAGAAAACGCTTTCATAGGGTGAATTTGCCTGTCTTGAGTCTATTCGCCATAACTCGGGGGCGATGGTCTTCATGTAACGCAAGAAGCCGTATCCTTTACCGGTGTGGGTATAGCAGACTCCTCGTACTCGCGACCCCAGCTCTCCCCAGTGCGGTGCGCCGCGCCCGGATGAAACGGGCAGGAGATTGGGAATGAGGAAGCCGGACATAAAAATGTCCGCTTCGCGGCGCAGTTCGGCCGATACATTCTCGAAAGATACAATCTCAACCCGGCAGCCTTTATTTTGCAGAGCTTGTACCACTCGAATGAAGTCGCCGTCGCCGGTTGCGAGCAAGACCCGATCGAGGTTCTCCGATTGCAGCAAAGCATCTACGGCCATATCCAGGTCCGCGTTTGCCTTGCCGAACCGATTCCCACTTTCGTCAGTATACCACTTAACGTTTTTCTGAATGACCTTGTAGCCGAAATCTCGAAGCAACGAGTAGAAGTCGAACTGGCCCTGTTTATACGACGCGTCCTGCTCAGCTCGTTCGGAATCAAAGGTCACGTAGGCGTTCAGTCGAACCGGATCGGAGTTGCCGCGGCAGGCGAACTCGCGCAATACGTCGTAGCGCATGCCGTAACCGCCATTTCTGCCAAGGTTGGCTGCATCCACGTAGACACCCACTTTGGTGGTCGTGCGATATTCTGGCATGATGCCTGGGCTCCTCTGCCGATCGTCACTCAGCTCTCGTGGTGCGCCTGTATGCGCTGGGACGCCGCCTTTGCCTTGGTTGTTTGGGCTCGCGCGGTTGGAGATTTTTCCTGCTTGGCCGGGGGAGGGGCTCCAGCAATTCATCGTCGGGGTACACACAATGCAGCTTACAACCGATAAATTCCTCGATGCCCGGGATTTGGAACGAATCGTCTTCGCTCGCAAAGCTGATTGAGGTACCGGTGGCGCCTGCTCTTCCGGTGCGGCCGATTCGATGCACATAGCCTTCCGGGTCCAGTGGCAGATGATAATTGATGACATGGCTGATGTCATCAACGTGCAACCCCCGGGCGGCCACATCTGTTGCAACAAGGACTTTTATCGAGCCGCTGCGAAAGTCCTCCAGTGCCTTGATGCGCTTGTTCTGTCGCACTTCGCCCGAAAGTAAGGCGCAGCTCAACCCATATCTTTCGAGACGCTCTGCCAGGTGTCGAGTCTCATCCCGGCGGTTGCCAAAGATCAACACTCGGTCCAGCTTCTTCTGTAAAATAAGATTAACCAGCACAGTGAACTTTTCTTCGATTGTGGTGAGGTAAACGATTTGTTCAACAGTGTCTACGGCCACCTGTTCCGGTTCAATCTCAATCGTAACAGGATCCTTGGTCCACTGTGCGGCAAGGCGGGTTACCTCCGGCGTCAACGTGGCACTAAACAGCATGGTTTCGCGCACCGATTTGGGCGGTGTCTGTCTGATGATTTGGCGAACATCGGGAATAAAGCCCATATCCAGCATGCGATCGGCTTCGTCTATCACAAGAATTTCAATTTCGCCGAGGTGTACCTGTCCCTGCCGGACGAAATCGAGCAGCCGGCCCGGAGTCGCAACCATGATGTCGACAACTCCTCTGTTCAATGATTGTCGTTGTCTCTCATAGTCTATCCCACCAAAGATCGCGACAATTCGGGAGGGGAAATATCTGCCCAGTGCTCTAGCATCCTTCTCGATCTGCAGCACCAGTTCCCTGGTGGGAGCAAGTATCAAGGCGCGGGGCGTACCGGAGCGGCGCTTTCCAACAAGCGGCTTGCGGAACATGCGAGTCAGAATGCTAATCAGGAATACCGCACTTTTTCCAGTGCCTGTCTGGGCCCGTCCAGCCGCATCGACTCCAGTCAGCAATTGGGGAAGGATAGCTGCTTGAATAGGAGTGCAATATTGAAATCCCAAATCGGCTATGGCGTGCATGATTTCCACAGGCAAATCAAGGTCGTGAAAACGCATTCTGCCGTTTTCGGGAGGCACCTGGAATTGCATAATGTCCCAATCGCTTCCGAAGCACGCCTGGGCTTTTTGATCGGGCGAATAGTGTTGCTGGTCCTTACCCTCCGATCGAAGACGGCTTTTGTTCGAAGGGCGGCGCCGTGACCGTTTCTTGATGCCGGGCGAAGACTTCCTTTGAGGTTTTTCCAGCCCGTTTATGGTGTCTTTTTTAGGAAAGCTTCTGCTGAGCTCCAGGTCTGTTTGCGGGGATTGCGTCCTGCCGTTGCCAAGTCGTCGCAGCTTCTCGAAAACCGTTTGAATGAAGGATAGTATCAATGTCTTTTTCAAATCTCCTGTACAATTTCAATAAGTTCCTGCAAGTTGAACCGACCGGGTTAATGATCAGCAATCTTGAAGGCCGGATATTATTCCAATTTACTCATAATCATCACCTTATGAGGTCTTGTTGTCAAGCTTTCGAACACTTTTCTGGAATGCGATCGATCTGTTTGCAGGAATTTCCGCGATTCTTAACATCCATGGTACGAGCAGCTTTCTGAGAGGAGCTCGGTTTAAAAATCGAGTAGCAATGTGATGGATCTCCTGCTATAGCTATTTGCTACATGTAACCTGATTGTGTAACTGCTTTAGTCGTCAGCCGGGTCACAAGACCGAACGCAGTCAAACGTAACGGGTACAAAGAGCGAGCACCTCGCGTCTCGAATTCCCGTCTTGCTTTGTCAACATTCAAGGAGGCGGCAATCACATGGCCAAGCCATCACGAGAAAGAGTCCGAAAGTGGCGGGAAAAGAAGGCGAAGACGGGGGGCAGGAGCCTCTCAACCTGGCTGGAGCCTGAAACCGTTCGAATGATGGATTATCTTCTCGACTATTATGGGGAAACGGCAGCACCGCTGATTGCAAGAGCGATTTCCACGCTCTATCAGATTACATGTAACAATGTTCGGGAAGACATGTCAGCTCAACCGCCTTTTGAAGCAATCTCCCCAACTGTGTCGATCGGTGCCGAGCCGGCGTCCGGCGAAGGATCTCCAGTGTTTAGCGAACCAGGCGAGAAGGCTGAAAGGGATTTGCTGCCGGAGTATGGAGCTCCGGGAATCGACCCGCTGCTCTCTGAAATCAAAGAAAAAATCGCGCAGGGAGAGCCCATCCGAATACTGCAGAAGACCTTATTGGTGGAATGGATCAAATCAATGCAGAGGCGAAGCTTATCCTTTCAAGCGATGGCTGAGTGTCTGAATGCTGCTCAAATTCCGACTCTT